>DASVRB010000400.1:0-3425 GCA_036388835.1 Thermoanaerobaculia bacterium
CAAACGCCCTCAGGTCGGCGGGAGAGGGGACGTAAGCGCGCGCGCGGCGATAGTGAGTCGTTTTCCCCTCCATCGACTTCAATGCGAAGCGATCGTTCGAAACGAAATGCAATTCGAACTCGTCCTGCGACATGAACGACAGCGCCCCACGCGGATTGCGGAACCGGTCGCTGGCCATTGTGAGGAGCGGCGGTCCGCCGGCGATGCGCAGTCTGCCGCTGTCGGCACCCAGACGCAGCGGCTCGCCGGTCGTTTCATTGAAGAAAAGGCCGGTTTTGCCGTTCAGGTCTGTAGCCGCCGGCGGGGCGTCCGTCTGTGGTGCACCGGTTGCGTCACGCGGTACGGCGGGAGGCACGTACAAATCGAAGATGCGCCGCGCAAATGCCACCCGGTCCGCCTCCTCGCCCGCGTTGCAGAGGATGGCGATGGAAAGACCGTGCTCCGGGTAACGGCCGAGGAACGACTTATAGCCGGCGGAGCCTCCGGTATGCCAGACCACGGTTCCGGCGTGATTCGTGTCGACATAGAGGCCACGTGCATAACCGAGCGTGCGGCCGTTGTTGAGCGTCGCGCGCTGCTGAAGCTTTTCAGTGACGAACGCGCCGAGACGTCCGCTGGCCAACGCCTCGTTCCACAACAGAAGGTCACCTGTCGTCGTCAGCAGCGCCCCGCCGCCGCCGCGGTCATTGTCGAGCAGCATGTCCAGCTTCCAGCGGCCCCCTTCTTTCTCATAGGCGAGGGCGCGGTTCCGGACCACCTCCCGCAGATCGAGCGTGTACGCGGTGGTTTTCATCCCGAGCGGCTCGAACAGCCGTTTGCGCGCGAAATCGGCAAACGACGTCCCGCTGATGCGCGCCACGATTTCCTTGAGCAGCACATAGCCGCCGTTCGAATACGACCATTCCTCGCCCGGCGCGAAATTCAGTCCGCGCTGGCGCAGAGTGATGGCCAGTGCGTCCGGATCGCCGGTCGAGAACGGCTGGATCCCGGTCCAGTCACGAATGCCGCTGGTGTGCGTGAGCAGATGATCGATCGTGATCTTCTGGCCGTAATCCGGCAGCTCCGGCACGTGCTTGCGCACGTCGTCGGAGAGTGAAAGCCGCCCCTCCTCGACGAGCAGGAGCACCGCCGCCGCGACGAACTGCTTCGTCAGCGATCCGGCGTCGAAGACGGAGCTCGGACCGATCGGCACATCGCGCTCCAGGTCCGCCAGCCCGTACGCCCGGTTCACGACCACCTTCCCCTGTCGCGCCACCGCCACCGCGCACCCAGGCGAGTCCGGCGTCGCCCAACTGAAGATCCGGTCGATCTCGGCCACCTTTTCCTCAGCGACAACCGGTGTTCCGACCAGCAGGGCAGTGACGAGCAACGTTCCGAATCTCAGCATGCAATCTCCTTCTTCACGTCTCAACTTTACAACGCAAAGTTCTTGCCTGCAAGCGTGCTGTGCATGCGCCACGGCGGTCGTCCCACAGGACGCCCGCGCGCGCTACCCACGCTCGTTCCGCCTGGTAGCGCACTTTGTAGTGGTCCGGCGCGGCCGTAGTCGCGACTGCGGCGCAGGCGCGTGACGATGACCCATGCAGCCGGTAGAATGGCCCTCATGGATACCGCGAAGAGTCTGGTTCAAGAGATTCTGCAGATGCTGCCCGAGGACGCGTCGCTCGAGGACATCCAGTATCACATCTACGTTCGGCAGAAGATCGAGCAGGGACTCGAAGACGAAGCGGCCGGTCGTGTGCTCAGCCACGCCGAGGTCCAGCAGCGGCTTGCGAAATGGTCTACGAAGTAGCGTGGGCAGAATCGGCAGTCACAAGCCTCATAGACGCAATCGAGTACATCGCCCGCGATTCACCTAGCTTTGCCGCGACAGTGGCGATGCGTGCCGAGCGTGCAGCCGGCTCGTTGAGTTCTTTGCCTGACCGGGGGCGCCGAGTTCCCGAGTTCAGAGATCCGGCGGTACGCGAGCTTCAGGTCAGTGGCTATCGTTTGATTTATCGCGTTGGGCGCGACCGAGTTCTCGTGATTGCGTTTGTACACAGATCGCGCGATCTTGCCGTCTTAGTGGACGATACGGCTCAATAGTCTCTCGCCCGTGACACCGGTCGAGCGCCCCCTACCGCGAAGCCAGAAACCTCTCCCGGTACGCCCTTCCGATCGGCAACTCCCGCCCGCCGCGCAGGACGACCCGGTATTGACCGTGGAACATCTGCCGCACCTCGACCACGGCATCGAGATTGACGATCCACGAGCGGTGTGCGCGCGCGAAGCGGGCTGGATCCAATTGCGTTTCGAACGTACTGAGGACACCACGTACCAGCGGGACGTCGTCGCTACAATGAATGCGTACGTAATTGTCCGCCGCTTCCAGACAGAGGATGTCCTCGACCCGGACGAAACGCGCGCGGTCGCCGGAGGAGACCAGAATGCGCCTCAGTGGCTCGCGTCGCTCCGCCACCGCGGCTACCACGCGCTCGATGCGCTCGGGAAGCTCCGCCACATTGTGCCGCCGCCGAATGCGCGCCAATGCGATGCGCAGACGCTCACTATCGAACGGCTTGAGCAGATAGTCGACCGCCTCAACCTCGAACGCCTGTACCGCGTATTCGTCGTGTGCAGTCACAAAGACGATCGGCGGGAGCGGGGAGGGAGCCAACCGGCGAATGACGTCGAACCCATTGCTGCCCGGCATGTGGATATCGAGAAACACAACGTCCGGCTTTTGACGCCGGATCGCCGCAACTGCTTCTTCCGCCGACGCCGCCTCTTCCACAACGGCCACCGATTCACCCTCGAGCAACCGGCGCAGTTTGACGCGCGCGAGGCGCTCGTCGTCCACCACCACGGCCCGCATCATCACGCGCTCCTCCGGTACGGCATCACGACCTCGGCGACGCTGCCGCCGCTCGGCAATGCGTGGAGCCGCAATGACGCGCCGTCGCCATACAGCGCCTGCAGCCGCGCTCTCGTGTTGCCGATTCCGACCCTCTCTTCTGTACTGGCCACGCCGACGCCGTCATCCGCAATGCGCAGATGCAGCGCCTCCCCGTTGATGGCGGCGGAAACGCGCAGGCGCCCTCCCTCCGGCCGATCGCCGAGGCCGTGACGGATTGCGTTCTCCATCAACGGCTGCAGGATGAGGGACGGAACGCGTGCCTCCAATGCGACGCTGCTGATGTCGAATTGCACATCGAGCCGCTCCTCGAAACGGATTTTCTCGATCTCCACATAACCGGCCACGAGCGCCAGTTCATCGCGCAACGCCACCTCCTGTTCGCCTTTGCGGTCGATTGCACTGCGGAGCAGTTGCGCGAGCCGCGTCATCATCCGGTCCGCCGCGTCGACGTCGGTGTACATCAATGAAGAGATTGAATTCAGCGTATTGAAGAGGAAATGCGGCTCGAGCTGCGCGCGCAAGGCATCGA
>DASVRB010000401.1:0-12760 GCA_036388835.1 Thermoanaerobaculia bacterium
GGCAAATCGATGGACGTCATGTTTCAACTCTCCTCAGTGCTCTTCTAGCGATGCGAAAAAAAGCGCAGAGGAGAGCAGTTCGACCTACGAGCGGAGGAAGCCGGTCAGCAGCGCGGCGGTCCCCCGATCGAACTTCCATCCCCTACCTTCACCCTGCACAAGCCGTCCGCGATTGCGGGTCGCGGGCGGCTCAACAACGACTAACGAAATGAGTATCGGACCGACTTCGCGGAAGCGATTTGCGGCGCCGTCGACTTGACTTTGACCGTCACCTGGTAATCCCGAATGTGCAGCGACACAGAACGGCCGGGGGGGCGGTTTACAGGACCAGTCGAACGCTTCAAATCCTTCATAGTCCTCCCTCACTTCCATCAAGTTGTTGTGATGCCGACAAACTACGCCCGGTGCAGATTGATGTCAAGCCGGACACCACAACATCTTGTGGTCGACGAAAAAGAAAACACTACATCGTGCGTAAGTATTCGAGAACACGGGACTTAGAGGCGAGGGTGCGGCTCGGTCCGGCAGGAGCTTTTCCGCCACTCTTCCTCCGGCTTTCCACCCGATTCCGACAGGAATTCCACAGGCTTTTGCACAGGTGAGAAACGCGTGATTCCTGTGGAAATCCGGTGCTTTTCCGCACGTTTTGCCACTGGTTTTCGTATGCTTTATCAACAGCGCTGCGCGTTCGCTTTTCATCAGCTTTTTCGTTCGGATTCCGGCGTTCTCGAAGCGGACGCGGCCGCAGAATTTAGAGATGAAAAAGCGGCTGAATCCGCACTCTGTGGAAAAGCGCGGCGGTGCGGGTGAAGACCACCACCGGTGGGGGTGCGGGAGGGCGGTGCACACACAATGTGGCACGTGGAACATTTCTGCTGCTGTGCACAGAGGGTGGGTCGGGGGGTCTCGTTTGCGGTGCGCGAGGCGACGGTCGTCGCATTTTGAGATCCGTCGCTGACGCTCAGGATGACGGGGGCTTGGGTTGGCGAAGCGGCGGCGACGAAGGCGCTGTCATCCTGGGCCGCGACGACGGCGAAGGATCCGCTGCCGACAGTGCGGGTTTGCGTACACCGCAGGGGGTCCTTCGCCGTCTTCGCGGCTCAGGATGACAGGGAGGCGATTTCGGCGCGCGATTCTTCGTCCTGTGGAGCGGCGCCCGCTTCGGCGCCGGTTTGTCGCGAACGGTCGGCGGCCGAAGCGGCCGCCGCTCCACGACAGACGGGGCGCTCGGCGACGTCTTCGATTCACGCACGTTCTGGTGGAGCGGCGGGCTCTTAGCCCGCCGGTGCGAAGAGAGGTCGGCGGGCTGAAGCCCGCCGCTCCACTAGTAGTCGCCGGTGGCGCCGGCGCCGCCGAAGCTGCCGCCGCCGGGTTGCATGCCGTCGGACGGGGCGGGCTCGGAGGATTCGGGTTTGACGGCGAAGGTGGCGGCGAGCTGCAGTTCTTCGTCGAAGGGGGTGAGCTTCGCGGGGGTGAGGACGAAGCCGGTGGTGCGGTCGCGGAGGAGTGGGGAGACGGCGTAGGCGATGCCGAGGAGCAACGCGCCGGCGATGGCGAATCGTGCTTCGACGGCGAGGAAGTTCATGAGGCGCGCGACGTCAACCGCTGCGATGGCGCCAGCGATCATCGCGGCGAGAAAAAAGACGTGCTGGCGTTTCGCGATCGCCAGCATCAGGGCGATCGCAGCGAAGAAGGCATAGAGCGCGATGGTCAGCGCACGCCAGCGTTCGTCGGCGAAGAAGCGGCCGACCAGCGGCAGCAGCAGCGCGATGGTGATGAACAGCCACTCGGTCGAGGGCCGCTGCCACGTGCGCAGCATCGCGAGCATGGCAATGAGCGCGATTGCGAGGGCCACGATCACGCCGAGGTCGAAACGATCTTCGCAGTAGGCGGCGACCAGCGCGGCCGCGATCGCGCCGAAGAGTGGATTGCGCACGCGTGCACCGGCGATTGCGAATGCGGCGGCGAATACGAGCATCGCTTCCGGCTTGCCGCTGTTCGGCAGTTCGGTGATCAGCGAGATCAGACCGATGATCCAGAGCGCCGCTTCGACGCCGGTCCAGAACCAGCGTCTTGCGCGGATCAGGAACTCGGCGAGCGCAATCGAGACAACGCCTGTCACCAACCTGCTGCCGGGTACGCTGAACAATTCGCAGAGACCGTAAAACGCGCCCATTGCGACGCACGTCAGCACGAAGAACAGCACCTGCACGATGATCCCGTTCGTGCGCCACGGCTGCTCGAGCTGCGCCGCAATCGGCTTCGACAGCAGTGCGTCGCCGCGCAAACGGTCGCGCAGGACGAGATTGCGTTCGTGGACGACGTTCACGCCTCCACCTCGCGAAAACGGGAGTGAATCGCGAACAGCGTCACGATCGCGCCGATCATCGACGCGATGATCAGCAGGAAGCCGAAGGCCTCGCTGTCCATTAGATCGATGAGCAGCGTGTCTGCCGCGATGACCGCGTAGACGAAGCCGTAGAGCACGAACAGCTCGCGCTTCGTGCGGAAGCCCCACCAGATGATGGCCGCGGCGATCGACATGCCGAGGAGGCAGCCGGTGATGCGCGTGTCGTTCTCGAGCATCAGCGCAAATGCGGCGGCGCTGGCGAGGTTCGCGGCGACGTGCTCGAACACCGGCGTGAAGCTGTTCGCGGCGCGGTAGCGAAGATCGACCGCGCGCCACATCAATGCAATCAGCGCGGCGCCGAACGCACGCGCGGCGAAATCGATCTGCTCCGGTACGCGCTGCAGCCCCACGTCCTCGACGGGCGAGCGCGTGACGCCGAGCCACGCGCTCATGGCCGCGAGTGCGAGCGTCAGCAGCGTGCGCGATCGATAGAGATACGCGCCGGCGCCGTGCACGAATGTGAGAATCAAAAAGTGCCGGTACCACGCGTCGCCGAACAACTTGAACTGCGTCTCAATGAAAGCCGCGTCGCTGCTGACCAGCAGTGCGCCGAGGAGCAGCACGTACTCGTCGACGAGTGAGGCGCGCGCGCGGCGGATCCAGACGAACGCATAGCAGGCCACCGCCGCGGCACCGATCAGCGCGCCCAGTGCGAGCGGTCCGATGCGGTCGAAGTTTTTCGCGAGGACGATGCCGGCCGCGGTCGCGAGGAGCATGGCGCCGCTCCAGGCACAGATGCGCAGTTCCGGATGGACGGAAAAGACCTCCCGGCGCTCGCGCGCGATCAGTGCGTCGGCGGTTCGTGGCGGGAGGAGTGGGCGAAGGTGTTCGAGCTCAGGCTCGAAGGACAGCATGCGCCATGGTACTCGGCGCGGTCACGCCTTTGCATTTGTGCGCAAACTCGTCCTCGCCTTCCTCCTCGTCGCCGCGTCGACCGCGCGTGCCGCGTCTGAATATCCGCCGCACTACCAATGGCAAACGCTCGAGAGCGCGCACTTTCTGGTGCATTTTCACCAGGGGGAGGAAGAGCTCGCGCAACGCGCCGCCGCGATCGCCGAGGACGTGCACGTGCGGCTCGTGCCGATGATGAAGTGGACGCCGCGCGCGAAGACGCATCTCGTGCTCAGCGATCACGTCGACGTGTCGAACGGCTCGGCCACACCGTTCCCGCTCAATCGCATCGAGGTCTATGTCTCCGCGCCGGGCGGCGATCCGACTTCGCCGATCGCGTACTACGACGACTGGCTCGATCTGGTGATCACGCACGAGTACGCGCACATCCTCCACCTCGATCAGGCGCACCGCATTCCTCGGCTGATCCGCACGGTCTTCGGACGCAACCCGGCGTCTTTTCCGAACGCGTACTCGCCGCTCTGGATGACCGAGGGCTTGGCGACGTTCGTCGAATCCGAGGTCACGCAGGCGGGGCGGGTGAAAGGGACCTATCTCGACATGGTCCTGCGCGCCGCGGCGGAAGAAGGACGCTGGCCGACTGAGGCGCAGGCCAGCGGGTTGACGCCGTACTGGCCGGGAGGATCGGCGCGATACCTGTTCGGCGGACGGTTCCTGACGTGGGTCGCGCGCAAACATGGCGTCGACAAACTCGCGCGCTACTTCAATGAGTACTCGGGACGCCTGATCCCGTTTCTGCACAACCGCAACGCGCGGCAGGTGTTCGGCGCGAGCATCAGCGAGTTGTGGAGCGAGTGGTCGCGCGAGCAGCAGGCCGCGTATGCCGCCGAGGCGGGACGCGTGCGCGAGGCCGGCCTCAGCGCGCCGCTGCGTGTAACTGCCCTCGGATACGAAACCAGGTACCCGCTGTTGTCGCCGGACGGGAGGCGCCTCGCCTACTCGCATCGCGGTCCGTACGAACGTCCGTCGATCCGGGTGTTCGATGTCACCGGCAAAGGCGAAATCGCAACGCACGCGGTGCACACGACCTCGTCATTGTCGTGGAGCCCCGACGGAACGTCGATCGCGTACGCCGACCTCGAATATCACCGCACCTTCTCGCTGCTGTCCGACCTCTACATCTGGCGCGTGGGCGAGCGCAGCGCGCGGCGTTTGACGCACGGCGCGCGGCTGAAGCATCCGGCGTTCACGCCTGATGGACGCGCGCTGATCGCGGTGGCGAATCGCGCCGGACGGAATGCGTTGGTGGAAGTCGACGTCGCCACCGGTGCGATCCGGACGCTGGTCGCGCCCGATGACAACACGCAGTTCTCGGACGTGCATGTGAGTGCGGATCGCATCGCGGTGGCGGAGTGGAGTGAAGGACGGATCGACGTCGTGACGTACACACGCGACGGACGGCGGATTGCGAACCTCACGGCGGCGTGGCCACGGTCGACGAATGCGGCGCCGCGCTTCACGAGCGATGGCGCGACGATCCTGTTTTCGAGCGACGTGACCGGCATCGCGAACATCTACTCGGTTCCGGCGGCGGGCGGCGAGCCACGGCGGGTGACGAATGTGATCGGCGGCGCGTTCTTTCCGACTTCGGTCGACGGAACCGACATCTACTTCGCTGACTATCACGCGAATGGATTCGATGTGGCGCGGGTGGATGGGGGCGCGATGTATTCGATTCAGGCGAGACAGAGTGGAGCGGCCGGCTTCAGCTCGCCGAACATTGACGCCGGCCGGCGGGCTGAAGCCCGCCGCTCCACAGGAACGACGACGACTCGCCCCTACTCCGCGCTTCGCTCGCTTGCGCCGCGATGGTGGGCGCCGATCTTCAGTGACGAGACGATCGGTGCGACGACGTCCGGCGGCGATGTGCTCGGCTTCCACACGTACACGGCCACGGTGACGAACGATGGGCATGCGCTGGTCTACAACTACGACCGGCTCTATCCGACGTTCACGTTCGCCACGCTGCGCTACGACGATGACGTGGTGAGCTTCAACACATCGCAGGGATTGCAGACATACACGGAGACGGATCATCGTCTGCTCGCGCAGGTGTCGATGCCGTGGCGCCGTTTCGACCGGCAGGTCGTCGGCTACGCCGGCGCGGTGCGCGATCGGATCAGCGGCACTCCGCCGCCGTTCGTCGGCGAGGCGGATCTCGATCGCGTCGGTGTGTTCCGCGGCACGCTGCAAGGTCTCCGCGGGGGCGTGATCTTCAATTCAGCGCGGCAGTTCGGCTTCTCGGTCTCGCACGAATCGGGCATGACCGCGCGCCTCGATTACGAGAATCTCTCCCGCGTCCTCGGCAGCGATCGCACGGTCCAGCAACTGCGCGCGGACGTCCGCGGCTATCTGCCGATTCCGCTCGCGCGCTCCCCTCTCGGACGTCACCTGCTCGCCGCACGCGTGGCCGCGGGCAATACGACGGGCGACTACATTTTCCAGCGCGAGCTGCGCGTCGGCGGCACGGGCTCCGGCGAGTTTCTTGGCCTGGAGTCGCGCAATTTTCCAGTGCGCGGCTACGACACGGGCACACTCCGCGGCTACCGCGCGGCACTCGCATCCGCCGAGTACCGCCTGCCGCTATGGCAGATCGATCGCGGTCCATCGACGTGGCCGATTTTCTTCAATCGTCTGGTCGGCGCCGCGTTCGCGGATGCGGGCACTGCCTGGCAACGCGATGGCGCTCGCCGCACGATTGCCTCCGTCGGCGCGGAGGTGGGACTGGATCTGTTCCTCTCGTACGTCGCACCGCTGCGCTACCGCATGGGCGTGGCGTATCTGCTGAACGACCCGGGTCGTGGCGAGTTGCAACCGTATGTCGCGCTGGAGACTTCGTTCTGAGTTCGGGGACGACGAGAGGCCTCCGGCGGGCCGCGCACGGCGCGGCAGGCGGTTGTCGCTCCGCCAGACGCGCGCGTTTTGAGTGATCGCCTTCACCGCGGAACGCGTCCGTACGGGCTTGGCCAACAAACGCCTGCCGGCCCGTGGCCGGCCCGCCGGAGGCCCCTCGTCGTCCCCCGAAACCGGGAGCAAGTCAGACGACGTACGCCAGCGCGAAGCCGACCTGGGCGGCCATCATCATCAGATACATGTGGCGCCAGCTCGGGTGATTTTCGGTCGACGTCAGCTCATCCGGATTGCGGACGATCAGCCAGACCGTGTAGGCGCCCCAGAGCGCCAGCACGATGCCGAGAATCGTGATGAACGTCGCATTGCCGGTGAGGATCCCGGTCGCGGCGCCGTACGGCATCAGCAGCCAGGGGAGGATGAAAAACGGCGCGATCATCCAGGCTGCTTTGCGGACCCCGAATGCGATCGGGAGCGTGCGGCAGTTGCCGGCGCGATCGCCTTCCATGTCGCTGAAATCCTTCGTCGAGGCGGCGCCGAGGAGGAAAAGCATGAAGATCGCGCCGATGAACCACGGCTCCGCGTGTGTGGCGCGCGCCACCATCGTCCAGCCCGCGACCTTCAGCAGCAGCCCGCGCGGAATCGCGATCGTGAGATTCGCGCCGATCGGATGCGCCTTCGTGCGGCCGAACGCCGGCACCGAATAGACGAACGTCGAGATCAACGCGACGACGTAGATGAAAAAGCACTCGTGCCATTGCAGCGGCGCGAACAGCTTCTGCGTCCAGCTCGTGTACGGATAGATCACCACCAGCCACGTCGGGATCGTGCCGAGCGCGTACAGGATCCAGGTGTAGATCCACGCGTTGCGGATCGAGATCTCGCCCGTGACGAGAGGGCGCGACGGCTTGTTGATGCGATCGATCTCGAGGTCGTAAATCTGATTGAGCGTGTTGTTCGCGGCGTTGAGGAACGCGGCGCAGATCGAGCCGAGAGCCACCGTCAGGATCACCGAGGCCGTGAGGTTGCGCGACGGATCTGGATTGTGCGCCGAGCCCCACGCGCAGATCGCGCCGGAGATGATCCCGAGCAGCGGCGGCAGGAGCGTGAATGGGCGGGCGAGGGTGAGGTAGGGGTTCAAGCGCCGCGTAGTTTAGTTCCTCGGTGCCTCGGTGCCTCGGTGCCTCGGAGTTCCTCGGAGTTCCTCGGAGTGGATGACACGGCCGCGCGAGGAAGAAGCCGAGACGGCGAAGCTGAGCACCAACAACCGAGGCACCGAGGAACCGAGGAACCCGAGGAACCCGAGGAACTCCGCCCAGGAACCGCGCTTTGCTATGCTCGGCGGGTGAATCGCAAAGCCGAAGCAGACGAGAGTGATTACGGGGCGGCACCGACGCGTCGGATGAATGAGAGCAAGATTGCGCTCTTCATCGACTTTGAGAACATCGCCATCGGTGTCACCGACGCCAAATACAAAAAATTCGAAATCGACCTGGTGCTCGCGCGGCTGCTCGAGAAGGGGAAGATCGTGGTCAAGCGCGCGTACTGCGACTGGGACCGCTTCCCTGACTACAAGCGCGAGCTGCACGAGGCGGCGATCGAGTTGATCGAGATCCCGGGCCGCAAGTACTCCGGGAAGAACTCGGCCGACATCCGGATGGTCGTCGATGCGATGGACATGGCGTGGTCGAAAGACCACATCGACCTCTTCGTCGTGGCGTCGGGCGACTCCGACTTTTCGCCGCTCGTCTCAAAGCTCAAAGAGAACGACAAGTACGTCATCGGCGTCGGCGTGAAGAACTCGTCGAGCGACCTCCTGATCGACAACTGCGACGAGTTCATTTTTTACGAAGACCTCGTGCGCGGCGTGGCGAAGACGCCGGCCGTGAATACGTTCAAGGACAAGAAACAGGCCGAAGCCTTCAAGCTCCTGATCGACTCCATCAAGGCGCTGATGCGCGAGAACAAAGAGATCCTCTGGGGCTCGATGGTCAAGCAGACCATGCAGCGCAAGAAGCCGACCTTCAACGAGGAGTACTACGGCTACAACACCTTCAGCGACCTGCTCGAAGACGCGCAGAGCAACAACATCATTCGGCTCAAGAAGGATGGGAAGAGCGGGTCGTACGTGATCACCGGATTCGCGCAGCCGGCGGCGTGATGTCGACGCGGCTTCGCCGCGTGGGTGTCGGGTTTCGGTGTCTGTGGTCTTTCGCGCGTGGCGGGTTTCTGTGTCATCCCGCGCGTCAGCGCGGGATCCCCTTCGTCCGAGCGACAGCGTCGCCTGCATGCAGGGGATTCCGCGCTGACGCGCGGAATGACACAACAAAAATTCCGTCCGACGATCACGCGACGAACTTGTACCCCACCCCATGAATCGTCAGCAGGTGCCTTGGCGCGGCGGGGACTTCTTCCAGCTTCTGCCGCAGCCAGGCGATGTGCACGTCGACGGTCTGTGGTGTTTCGCGGTCGGTGGTGTTTCGCGGGTGGCGGGTTTCAATGTCATCCCGCGCGTCAGCGCGGGATCCCCTTCGTCCGAGCGACAGCGTCGCCTGCATGCAGGGGATTCCGCGCTGACGCGCGGAATGACACAACAAAAACTCCGTCCGACGATCACGCGACGAACTTGTACCCCACCCCATGAATCGTCAGCAGGTGCCTGGGCGCGGCGGGGACTTCTTCCAGCTTCTGGCGCAACCAGGCGATGTGCACGTCGACGGTCCGCGTGGCGGGGGTTGATTTGTAGCCCCAGACCTCATCGAGCAGGCGGTCTCGCGTGAGCACTTCATCGCGATGCTCGATGAAATAGCGGAGAAGGCGGAGCTCGAGCGCGGAGAGCTCGATCGGCGCATTTTTGCGTGTGACCACGGCACGTCGAAAGTCGACGCGGACGTCGCCGAATGCAAATGCGTCGGGGCCGAGGGAGAGCATCGAGGTGGGGCGGCGCAGCAGCGCCTCGAGGCGGGCCAGCAGCTCCGCCATCGCGAACGGCTTGACCAGGTAATCGTCGGCGCCGAGTTTGAGGCCGACCACTTTGTCGTACGTCTCGCCGCGCGCGGTGAGCATGAGAATCGGCGTCGTCGCGCCGCGCTGGCGCAGTTCGCGGCAGACGTCGAGGCCGTTCTTTTTCGGCAGCATGAGATCGAGCACGATCGCGTCGTACGGGCCGGCGCTCGCAAGCGCAGCCTCGCCATCACCCGCGATGTCGATCGCATAGCCTTCCGCCTCCAGCGCGTCGCGCAGCATCAGTTGCATGCCGCGCTCGTCCTCGACGAGGAGGATTCGCTTCACACCGGCTCCACGCGCGGCAGGCGGATGGTGAATGTCGCGCCGTGCCCTTCGCGGCTTTCGATGGTCAGGCGTCCGTGGTGCGCGGCCGTAATGCGTTGCACGAGCGCGAGGCCGAGGCCCGTGCCGGGGATCTGCTGATCGAGCGCGCGTGCACCGCGGAAGAACGGCTCGATGATGCGCGCGCGCTCGTGCGCCGGAATGCCGGGCCCGCGATCGCTGACGGCGATGCAGACGAAGCGGCTTTCGACGCTCACGCTGACGACGATCAATGGCTCGTCGCCGGCGTATTTGACGGCGTTGCCGATGAGGTTCTGCACCGCGCGCGCGAGCGCGTCGCGATCCGCTTCGACGATCGCCTCGCCGGCCGGCAGGCGGAGCTCGACGACGCGGCCGTGCTCGCGTGCGAACGCGCTCGTCGCTTCTACGGCCATGCGCACCGCCTCGCATGCGTCCATCGGCAGGCGTGCGTACGTCTGCGCGCCGCGCGTGCGTGCGAACTCGAGCACCTGCTCGATCATCTGCGCGAGGCGCCGCGACTCGCGCTCGAGCACCGCGCCGTATTCGCGGCCCCGCTCGCGCGAATCGACCACGCCGCGGCTGAGATTCTCCGCGGCTGCGCTCACGACCGCGACCGGCGTGCGCAGCTCGTGCGACATGGCCGACACGAATTCCAACTGCTGCCGCGCCAGCGCCTCGGTGCGGCGGATGTAGATCATCGCCAGCACGATCGCCGCGCCGAGGATTGCGAGGATGGAGGTGCCGACCAGGAGATTGCGCGTGCGCGACCGCGCCACCACCACGTCGACCGAGCCATCGCGATGCACCGCCAGCAGCTCCCACTTCGGATCGGGCTGCAGACTCGGCCGCGTGGCGAGCGCGGTGCTGGCGACGCTCACGACACGCCGCGCCGGGCCGACCGCGGACGCGGCAAGCTTCTGCACCGTCGAGGAAGGCATGACGAACGGCAGCGCACGCACCGCGAATGCAGGCGCCGCGGCGTCAGGATTCGCGAGCGGTCCCGGCGCCGAGATGTAGACCGGACGCCGATTGTCGCGGCGCACCAGGGCAACGCGATACGCGCCGTCGGGCACATGCCGCCGCACCAACGCCGGCATCAGCTCGCGACGAATGGCCTCGGCGTTGAATACGACGATCGTGTAGCCGTGCAGCTCGCCGCCGCCGCGCTGCATGTGTTTCACCATCGCGGCGACATCGTCCCGTTGTGTCACTCGATACACCGGCACGTCGACCACGCGCGCGGCGATGGCGACCGCGTCAGCGTCGGCCCAGCGCCGCGCCGCCGACGACGTGTCGTGCGCATCGCGCTGCAGGACCGTGCGTAACGACGCGAATTCGCGCGGCCATGGAACGTCGTGGAACGTCCCGCTGCGGCGCTCGAATCGGCGCAGCCGCAGCGTCTCGCCGATCGCGACCGCATAGACATCAGAGACGAGGTGCGGAGTCGCGGCGAAGGTGGCCCAGCGGCCCCACTGCGCGGCGAGCGCGGAGCCGTCGCCTGATCGGAGAACATCAGGCTCGATCTGCAGCGCGCCGGCAGCACTCGCGAGCTCGTCATCGAGCTGCCGCGCCATCGCCTCGGCGGTCGCACGCACGCTCGCGTCCATCCGCCGGCGCTCGTTCCGGCTCAACTCACCGACCCATCGGTATTGCAGCAGCGCCAGCGTCACCAGGAGCGCGGTCAGCGCCAGCGGAATGGCCAGCCGGAACAGTCGCGCGATCGTGATCTCCACGCGCCGATGATGCCACGGCAGCGCGCGCACAAACACCGCTCCTGCAACGATTTAACAAGCTTAACGAGCGTTTGACGAACGCTTAGCCAGCGCGATCCGCGGCCTCGCTACCGTGCCGCCATCAACCAACGGAGGATGTCCATGAAAGTGAAGTTCCTGATCGCAGTTCTGATGCTGGCCACGGCGTTCGCGTTCGCCGAAGAGCAGCCGGCCATCGAGCCGGCGGCCGCGGAAGTGCTGGAGAAACACATCGCCGCCATCGGCGGCCGCGACGCGTGGGCAGCCGTGCGCAACTACCGCACCGTTTCGGAGAACGAGATGTTCGGAGTGGTGCGCAAAACGACGCGCATCGAAGAGCCGTCGACCGGCAGGTTCCACATCGTCACCGAGTCGCCGGAAGGCAAAAACGAGTTCGCCTCCGACGGCACAAACGTCTGGAGCAAGAGCGCCTATCAACGGATGATTCTGCCGCCCGACGGGCCGGAAGCGCTCGGCGCGAAACGGGTGCGCCAGTACGACCTCAAGACGTATCGCGCGCACGGCGTCGCCTATCGCCGCCTGCCCGATGAAACGATCGACGGCAAGCGCTATCTCGTCGTCACCGCCGCGCAGAAAGACGAGCAGGATCGCGACGTGCCGGTGCGCTACCTCTTCGATGCTGAGACCTATCTCCTCTTCCGCACCGTGCGCGGGGCGGCAATCCAGCAGATCACGACGTATTCCGATTACCGCAAGGTCGGCGACGTGACGGTGGCCTTCGCATCGACGAGCGAAACGCCGCAGATGAAGTCGGCGAACCGAGTGAAGGAGTGGGTGGCGAACGTCACGATCGAGCCGTCGATCTTCGCGTTCGGCGAAACGGCAGAAACGAACGCGCCGAAGATCACGAAGACGACGGTGCGGCCGCGCTTCGATCTGAAGCCGGACGATCCGGTCTCGGACGAGCTGCGCACCGCCACGTTCGACGCGGTGTGGAACAAGATCAACGACTCGTACTGGGATCCGACGTTCGGCGGGAAAGACTGGAAAGCGATCGGCGACACCTACCGCGCGCGGCTCGGCGAGGCGAAAACGTCGCGGCAACTGCACGAGCTGCTGCACGAGATGACGAATCAGCTCGGCCAGACGCACTTTCGCGTGCGCGGACCGGAGAGCACGGTCACGCTCGCGTCGACGGGCACCGGCAGCCGCGGCAGCCTCGGCATGCGCGTGCGCGCGATCGACGGACAGATCGTGGTGACCGAAGTGGAGCCCGATCGCGCGGCGGCGAAGGCGGGCATCAAGAAGGGCTTCGCGGTCGTGAAGGTGAACGGCAAGACCATCGCGGAGCTCGCGGCGAAGATGAAAGAGAAAGAGCCGGCGCTCGCCGCGCGCCCCGATCTTCTTCTGCAGCGCGGCGCGGTCGAAGACTTCAACGGAAAAGCGGGCGAAGTGGTGGAGCTCGACCTGCTCGATCACGAAGACCGGCCGCTGCATCTTTCGGTTCCGCGCAGCGTGGTGCCGCTGACCGACATGGCGAAGATCGAATTCGAATCAAAGCGCCTCG
>DASVRB010000402.1:0-8939 GCA_036388835.1 Thermoanaerobaculia bacterium
TCCGGCTGTTCGCCGAGAAATGCGAACGTGAGATGTTGCGTCTCTTCGCGCACCCAGGAAGCGGACGGCAGACGCGGGCGCAGTGGCGCAACCAGGCTGTTGAGCTCGCGAAGTACGGCGCCGGGGAATGCCGTGGCGATGAAGAGGCGCATTGGAGGGAAGGCGCGCAGATTGTACAGTGAGTGTTCATGAGACGCGTTCTGCTGACCATCCTGCTCGTCGCCCTGATCACTCCCGCCCGCGCGGAACACCGCCGCGACGCAGACTTCGAGCGTGTACTGGTACCGGTTTTCTTTTCCGGCCCCGGTGCATTCGGCGCTCAGTGGGCGACCACGATTGCACTGATGAATACCGGCCCCGCGATCGACCTGGCCGTGCCGGTCGTGGGCGAGCGCGAGACGATCTGTCCTGCAGTGGAGTGTCTGTGCAACAGTGAGAAGCGGCTGCCGGAGCGGAACGTCGAGACGGTCTGCCGCGAGAACGAGCACCCGTCCGGGATGATCCTGTACGTGCCGCGCAGAACCGAGCGCGATGACGTGCATGTCGGCGCGCGCGTGCTCGACACGTCGCGCACCAACGACCGCTATGGAACCGCGATTCCGGTGGTCTGGGAGCGCGACCTGCTCGACAGTCCGATGGTGCTGCTCGACATCCCGACCGACCGCCGCTATCGCACGTCGCTCCGTCTGTACGACGTGTTTCAGTGGAACACGCCGTTCTCAGTGCGCTTCTTCGATTCCGCGGCCGCTCGTCGTGGCAACGCCACGCCGCTGCTCGAGACCACCGTCACGGCGGCGTGGGATCCCGATCCGGAAAATTCGCAGCGCTTTCCGATGCGTCCGGCGTTCGCGTTCATCGGCGACATCGTGGCGGCGTACCCGCAGCTCGCGGCCGTGGAGTCGGTGACGATCGAGATCATCGGGTCGCACATGCCGATCTCGCCGCCGCAGCCGGACCGCCGCTTTTACGCGCTGGCCAGCATCACGAACAACCGGACGCAGGAAATCACGATCGTCGCGCCGCGCTGATCAGAGCCGGTCGGCCTGACCGGCCAGGAACTCGGGCGTGAAGATCTCGGCGATCTTCTCTTCCTCCAGCAGTTTCTGCTCGCGAAGCATGTCGGGAATGCGCTTGCCGCTCTTCGCCGATTCTTTCGCCAGCTCGGCCGCGGCGGTGTAGCCGATGATCGGATTGAGCGCCGTGGCCAGCGACGGAGAGCTGATGTAGTACGCCTCGCAACGCTCGCGGTTGGCGGCGATGCCGCGCACGCACTTGTCGATGAAGACCGACAGGAAGTTCTTCAGGATCTCCATCGAGAAGGTGATCTCGAATGCCATCAACGGCATCATCACGTTGAGCTCGAGCTGTCCCGCCTGAGACGCGAATGCGATCGCGGCGTCGGCGCCGATGATGTGGAACAGCACCTGGTTCATGCATTCGAGCAGCGACGGATTGACCTTGCCGGGCATGATCGAAGAGCCGGGCTGGACGGCCGGCAGGATGATCTCGGCGAGTCCGGTGATCGGTCCTGACGCGAGGAGGCGAAGGTCGTTGGTGATGCGGGTCAGCTCGAGCGCGAGGTTGCGCATCGCCGCCGACACGGCCACGACCGGCAACTGCGACTGCATCGCCTCGCGCAGGTCTTCGGTCGGATGCAGCTCGAGCTGCGTCGCTTCACTGAGATGGCGCACGACGGCAAACCGATAGCCGACCGGAGTATTGATGCCGGTGCCGGCGGCGGTGCCGCCGATGCCGAGGACGCGCAGTTCTTCGCCGGCATCGCGGAGGAGGCGCGTGGCGCGGCGGATGGCCGACGCGTACGCTTTGAACTCCTGCCCGAGGGTGACCGGAACGGCGTCGGCGAGATGGGTGCGGCCGGACTTGATGACGTCGGCGAACTCTTCGCCTTTTTCGTCGAGCGCGTCGCCGAGCTGGTCGAGCTTCGGTCCGAGCCGGTCGAGGAGCATGAGGGTGGCGATGCGGATGGCGGTCGGGAAGACGTCGTTCGTCGACTGCGCCATGTTGACGTGATCGTTCGGATGGATCGGCTTGTATTCGCCCGCCTTGCCGCCGAGGCTGAGGTTGGCGAGGTTGGCGATGACCTCGTTGCAGTTCATGTTGAACGAGGTGCCGGCGCCGGCCTGGAAGACGTCGACGACAAAGTGCGGGCGGAAGCGCTCGAAGTCGCGGAGGATGCGGTCGCACGCGGCGACGATCGCATCGGCGGTCTGCTGATCCATCGCCCCCAACTCGCGATTGGCGAGCGCGGCCGAGCGCTTCAACAGAATGAAGGAACGGATGAAGAGCGGATGCTCGCGCAGCCCGCTGATCGGATAGTTCTCCACCGCGCGCTGCGTCTGCGCGCCATACAAAGCATCCTGAGGAACGCGAACTTCGCCGAGTGTGTCTTTTTCAATGCGCATCGGGGTGGCGAGGCGCAAAGGGCGGGCCAGTAACGTTTGGAGTTCCTCGGGTTCCTCGGAGTTCCTCGGAGTTCCTCGGGTGGACTCGGTGATGCCTATCTCCTCCGAGGAACCGAGGAACCGAGGAACTCCGAGGAACTGGTCTTACGCCTTCATCGCCGCCATCTTCGCCCTCGACTCCTCGGCGACCTGCTTGTGGAGCGAGTTGCCATGGGCGTCCATGGTGACGATGGCCATGAAGTCTTCGACCCAGAGGTGCCAGATCGCTTCGGGCGATCCGAGGTCCATCCAGTCGACGCCGTCGACGCGTTTGATCGAGGCGGCGCAGACCTGAGCGGCCCCGCCGATGGCGTGAAGGTAGACGGCGCCGTACTCCTTGCACGCCGCGCGCGTCTTCTCGCCCATTCCGCCTTTGCCAATGACGCCGCGGATGCGGTGGTCGCGAATGACCTCGTGCTGATACGGCTCTTCACGCGATGAGGTGGTCGGCCCGGCGGCCTTGCAGACCCACTGATCGCCCTCTTTCACCATCACCGGCCCGCAGTGATAAATGATCTGCCCCTCCAGATCCACCGGCGGCTGCACGCCCGCATGAATCCTGTGATGCACCGCATCGCGCCCGGTATAAAGCCGCCCGGTGATCGCGACCGTGTCGCCGACGTGGAGCGTGCGGATGGTGGCTTCGGAGATGGGGGTGGTGAGTTTTACGATCATTCAGTTCCTCGGTTCCTCGGAGTTCCTCGGAGTTCCTCGGGGTGGAGAGGAACGAATCTGTGAGGCCGAGGACGTTTGTCAGTCGGTCTGTGTGTGGCGCTTCCTCTCATTTCGCGCCTCGCTTTCGACGTAGCGCATGAGAGCCGTGAGGCCGCGGCCGGTGCCGCGAATCGTGTCGCACATTCGAAGCGAGCTTTCTTCGGAAAGAAACCCGATGCGCGTTGCAAGCTCCACTTGCGTCTCGAGCTCGAATAATGAACCGAGCGCATTCTCGAGAAAGTTGTAACGCTGTCTGGCTGTGCGTCGGCCATATCCCTCAGCAATGTTCGACGGGACCGATACCGCGGCGCGCCGCATCTGCTGGACGAGTCCATATCGTTCCTGCGCCGGGAACGTGGTAGTCGCGGCATAGATCTGCTCGACGAGCACCATAGCTTGCTGCCACACCTTCAGATCGCGATACGAACTCAAATGCCCAGTCGCTCCCCTCCGAGGAACTCCGAGGAACCCGAGGAACCGCGGAACTCAGTAAAGCCACTCGCGAACCGCACCCTCCAGATCCAGCTCCGCTCCTCTGCGCCGGAACGCCCAGCACATGTAGGCGATGGAGACGAAGAAGGAGGCGGGGAGGCGGTTGAGTTTGCCGATCTTGCAGGCGAGGAGGGTGGTTTTGCCGCCGAAGCCCATGGGGCCGATGCCGGATTGGTTGGCTTTTTCGACGACGCGGGCTTCGAGGGCGGCGAGCTCGGGGTCGGGGTTGGGGTCGTCCATGGTGCGGAGGAGCTGCTCTTTGGCGTGGCCGTAGCCGGTGCCGCGGTCGCCGCCGATGCAGACGCCGAGGATGCCGGGGCCGCAGCCTTGACCCTGGGCCTGGACGACGCAGTCGAGGATGGCGTTCTCGACGCCGCGGAGATCGCGTCCGCCGAGGTCGGGGTGAGGGAGCGAGTACTGCGCGTTCATGTTCTCGCAGCCGCCGCCTTTCAGCATCAGCTTCACTTCCACGTGCGGCTCGCGCCATTGGTGAAAGTGAAAGACGGGCGAGCCGGGGCCGGTGTTGTCGCCGGTGTTCTTTCCGGTGACGCTGTCGACGCTGTTCTGGCGGAGGTAGCCTTTTTTCGTCGCGGCGCGCACCGCTTCGGTGGCCGTCTCTTCGAACTCGAGCTGGTCGTAGCCGACCGGAGTGTGAACGTAGAAGAGGATCGTGCCGGTGTCCTGGCAGAGCGGCAGCGAGCTGTCGCGCGCGAGGACGATGTTGCAGCCGATGACGTCGAGCGCGACGTCCGCATTCGAGCCTTTCTCTTCCTGCTGCCGCGCGCCGGTGACGGCCTGCACGACGTCGTCGGGAAGTTGCGTCGAGGTGCGGCGGATGAGCTCGAGGAGACTGTCGAAAAGTGCGGACTGGGGAGTGACTGCGTGAAGAGGCTGAACGCTCATGAGATCTCCGGCGGGCGATCTTACTCGCCCGCCGGAGCGAACACTACCAGTTGAGCTCGAGCAAGCCTGTCTTGCCGACCGTGTGGTCGGACTCGGCGCGGCAGAACGAGCCGCCGGCGACGCACGTGTATGGATTGTCGTAGTGGCGCTCGTAGGGAATCAGCACCACGTTCGGACGCGCTTCGACGGCATTCGTTCCGTCGCTCACGCGCACCGTCATGTCGACGCTCGAGCCGTAATGCAGCTGCTTCCCTTCGAGCTGCGTGTAGTCGCGGTTCCACGAATACCACTCGCCCTCCGGCTCCGGATAGCCGCGACTGAGACTCGTGCCGGACGACAGATAGGTGATGGCATTCGAGTTACGGCTGCCTTCGACGGAGATGAGGTCCGTCGGCTGATCGTCGTACGGGAAGTCTTTCGGCAGCGCCGGGCTGCAGACCGTGAAGCGCGCCCCGTCGCCAGCGAAATCCTTGCACCGCTGCCACGCGCGCTCGAACTCGTAGAGCAGTTCCATGGCAGGCGCGTGGACGAAGACGGTGCCGTCCGACACCTCGTCGTACGCGAGCGAGAGCGAGTCGAAATCGACGGCGGTCTGCTTCAGATAGCCTCTGAAGTTCGTGCCGGTGTGGAAGACGTTCTGGCGCGTCTCCGAGTGCTCGAACGGCGTGTCGAACTTCTGATAGCGCTCGTAGCTTTCCTCGATGGCGAACGCGCGGAATTCCGGCATGGCCGAAGGGGCGACGACGCTGACTGTCTGTGTGAGCCGATTGTTCGCGTCGTTCCAGTCGCCGGGCGCGACGTCATCGAGCCGCGCTTCGACGAGCTTGTCGCCCGCCGCGGTGAAGGTGTGCTCGAAGCGGCAGGTGACGGAGTCGCCGGCATCGATCCAGATGGAATTGGCGCGATCGACCTCGACGCCGTCGACCGAAAGGACGCAGTTCGCACGCGCTCCGCTGTCGCCGTTCCGTTCGGCCGCGATGGCGGTGATGGTGAGCGGTGCGCCGAGGAACGCGCGTGCCGGCGCGTCGAGCGCGGCGGCGACGACGTCCGGCCGCAGCTTCACGATCTCGTTGACCGTGACGACATCGGTGCGGGCGCCGTCGATGCCGCGGACGAGCGACTGCACCTGCAGCGGCGCGTGCCGCCCGAGGGTGTCGCCGAGGCGCAGCGAGAGCGCGCCGGAGTTCTGGAGGTTGTTGTAGTTGCGCGTGGCGGTGCCGATCTTGAGCTGGACGCCGCTGATCGTGCCTATTGCGGCGCGGCCGTCGAAGTCGCCGGTCGTGAGCTCGAGGTCGGTGCTGCCGTCGCGGCTCAGCAGCGCGCGTGCGGCGATCGCGGCGCTGCCGGAGCGGCCGGTCGCGACAGGGATGCCGCTGTCGCGGTATTTGACGCGGTTCGGGATGAGATCGGACGGCTTCTGGGCGAGGGCGGAAAACGTCAGGAAAATGGCGAGGAAGGCATAGGTGAGGATGCGTGGGCGGGACATGGTTCTCTCCGTTGGAAAGCGGTTTGACGGGTTGATCGGTACTGCAGCTCTCTCGTCGAAAAGGGGTGAGTTGCGGCGGCGATCTGGGGTGCCGCCTGTCGCGCCGTTATTACAATAACGTTGCCATTGGACGGAAGGGTGGAGAGCCGGACACGTGCGTTCGCTGCTCGGAAATGTCCGGTAAAAATTGCCGGTTCTATGAATTGAGTCAATCAGACTCAATGCGAGGCAAGCTTATGAATTTCAACAAACTTACGGTCAAAGCACAGGAAGCGGTGGCGGAGGCGCAGAACCTCGCCCGCGGCGCCGGAAACCCGGAGCTCGCTCCCGAGCATCTGCTGTTGGCGCTCGTTCGCCAGGAGGGCGGCATCGTTGCACCGATCCTCAACAAGCTCGGGGTGGCGCCCGGCACGGTCGAAGCCGAGATCGCGGCGGAGGTCGCGAAGTTCTCGAAAGTCGGCGGCGCATCCGCGGAGCCGATGCCGTCGAATTCGCTGCGCAAGGTGTTCGACGCGGCGTTCGAATCGGCGACTTCGTTCAACGACGAATACGTCTCGACCGAGCATCTGCTGCTGGCGATCGCGGACGCGAAGAACACGACTGCCGCGCAGGTGCTGCGGCGGCACGGCGTGGTCGCCGATGCGGTGCTCAAGGCGCTGCAGTCGGTGCGCGGCACGCAGCGCGTCACGGATCAGAATCCCGAGGACAAATATCAGGCGCTGGAGCGGTACGCGCGCGACCTCACGGCGCTGGCGCGGCGCGGCAAACTCGATCCGGTCATCGGCCGCGATGAAGAGATCCGCCGCGTGATTCAGGTGCTGTCGCGCCGCACGAAGAACAATCCGGTCCTCATCGGCGAGCCGGGCGTCGGCAAGACCGCCATCGTCGAAGGGTTGGCCCGCCGCGTCATCGCGGGTGATGTGCCCGAGGGGCTGAAGAACAAGCGCGTCATCTCACTCGATCTCGGCGCGCTGATCGCCGGCGCAAAGTACCGCGGCGAATTCGAAGATCGCTTGAAGGCGGTCATCAAAGACGTCGAAGAGAGCGAGGGCGAAGTCATCCTCTTCATCGACGAGCTGCACACGCTCGTCGGTGCGGGGGCGGCGGAAGGGGCGATGGACGCGTCGAATCTGCTCAAGCCGGCGCTGGCGCGCGGCGAGCTGCGCGCGGTCGGTGCGACGACGCTAAACGAGTACCAGAAGCACATCGAGAAGGACGCCGCGCTCGAGCGCCGCTTCCAGCCGGTGTACGTCGGCGAGCCGACGGTGGAGGACACGGTCGCGATTTTGCGCGGGCTGAAAGAGCGGTACGAGGTCCATCACAAGGTCACGATTCAGGATTCGGCGATCGTCGCCGCGGCGACGCTGTCGCATCGCTACATCAGCGATCGTTTTCTCCCCGACAAAGCGATCGATCTGATCGACGAAGCGGCGTCGCGGTTGCGCATCGAGCTGACCTCGATGCCGCAGGAGATCGACGAGCTGCAGCGCCGTCTCACGCACTTCCAGATCGAAGAGCAGGCGTTGCAGAAGGAAGAGAATCCGGTCACGCAGGAGAAGCTGCGCGGAGTGCGCGCGCAGATCTCGGAGCTGCAGGAAAAGATCTCCGGCCTCAAGGCGCAGTGGGAGAGCGAGAAGGGCGTCATCAATCAGATCAACGAGCTGAAGAAGCGGCTCGACGAAGTGCGCGAGGAGGCGAATCGCCTCGAGCGCGAGGGCGATCTGAATCGCGTCGCGGAGCTTCGTTACGGCCAGATCCCGCAACTGCAGCGCGAGGTCGATGCGCTCAACGCAAAGCTCGCGGAGATGCAGAAGTCGGGTGCGCTGCTGCGCGAGGAAGTGACCGACGAGGACATCGCGGAGATCGTCTCGAAGTGGACCGGCGTGCCTGTCACGAAGATGCTCGAATCCGAGCTCCAGAAGCTGGTCCGGATGGAGGACAACCTCGGCCGGCGGGTCATCGGTCAGGAGGAGGCGGTGGTCGCGGTATCGAATGCGGTGCGCCGCTCACGCGCGGGGCTCAAGGATCCGAACCGTCCCATCGGCTCGTTCATCTTCATGGGACCGACCGGCGTCGGCAAGACGGAGCTCGCACGCGCGCTCGCCGAGTATCTGTTCGACGACGAGAACTCGATGGTGCGGATCGACATGTCGGAGTACGGCGAGCGTCACGCCGTGGCGCGGCTGATCGGCGCGCCTCCCGGCTATGTCGGATACGAAGAGGGCGGTCAGCTCACCGAGGCCATTCGCCGGCGGCCGTACGCGGTGGTGCTGTTCGACGAGATCGAGAAGGCGCATCCGGAAGTGTTCAACGTCTTCCTGCAGATCCTCGACGACGGCCGCCTGACCGATTCGAAAGGGCGCGTGGTCGACTTCAAGAACAGCGTGATCATCATGACCTCGAACGTCGGCTCGGAGTACATCCACAACTTCTCGAAGGGGTCGATGGATGAGGAGTCGATGCGGAAGGCGGTGGAGGGGGAGCTGCATCAGCGCTTCCGCCCGGAGTTCCTGAATCGCATCGACGACGTGATCGTCTTCCACTCGCTGGAGCTCGCGCAGATCAAGCAGATCATCGGCATTCAGTTGCGGAAGCTGTCGAAGCTGATCGCCGATCGCGGGCTGACGCTCGAGATCAGCGACGCCGCGAAGGAGCGGATCGCGCAGGAGGGCTACGATCCGGCGTTCGGCGCGCGCCCGCTCAAGCGCGCACTGCAGCGGATGATCATCGACCCGTTGGCGATGCGCCTGCTGGAAGGGCAGTTCAAACCGGGCGACACGGTGTTCGTGAACGGCAGCGGCGAGAACAAAGTGGAGTTGTCGCTGGAACCGGAAGCGACGGCGGTGAATTGAGGCGAGACAAAAAGTGGAGCGGCGGGGGGG
>DASVRB010000403.1:0-6212 GCA_036388835.1 Thermoanaerobaculia bacterium
TTCAGCCCGCCGGATGTTTCGCGAGTGCTCGGCGGGCTGAAGCCCGCCGCTCCACCTTTTTTCACTAGTTGCGGCGGAGTTGGTGGGTGTGGAAGGCCTGCGCTCCGATGACGAACGCGAGTGCGATGGCGGCGTACGTCGCCGTCACCTGCGTCGTGGCCACACCTGCCCAGCCCGCAAAATCGAGCTCGGGGCTGGCGCCGTGGTCGCTGACGGCGATGTACCAGAGCGTGAGGAAGGCGAAGAGGAACGTTTTCGCATTCGAGCTGAAAATGCCGAGGGCGGTGGCGGCGGCGACGAGGAGCGCGACGCCGGTGGCGAGGGCGAATGCGGACGCCGGGCGCACCGCGAGCGCACGCGCGATCGGGATCAGAAGGAACGCGAGCGCGACGAACAAGGCCGAGAGGAACTTCCAGAGCACGAACCGTTCGCGCAGCAGCGGCGCGGCGAAGACGAGCGCGGTCGTGCCGGCGTGTTTCTCGCGCGAGGAGATGCCGGCCAGCGCGACCGCGCAGGCGACGAACGCGATCGGGAGCACGCCCTTCGGCTCGGCGAACGCTGAGGCAACGGCCAGCCCGAGGATCGCCACGGCGGCGAGTGGAAATGCTGCAATCGACGCGAGAGCGTCCGTGATCGCGGAACGCACGACCGAGGGGCGGCCCGGCAGCGCCTCGACCGCATTGCCGGCACGCACGAACAGCCGCGCGAACGGCTTCGACAGCAGGTTGAGGCGGCCGAGCCAGGTGCGGCCACTCTGTTCGTGCGGCATGACGCGCACGCGAGTGGGGTCGAAACGGTGAAAGAAAAGCCGCGCGAGCGCGAGCAGCGAGAGCGGCCAGAGTGTCGAGGCGATGCGTGGCAGCAGCCAGCCGCTGCCGACGCCGAGTCCGTTGAACACCGCCAGACCGCGCGACGCGTCGAACGGCGAACTGCCGATCGACATCGAATCGGTTCCGAAGGTCTGCTTCATCTGCTGCATCAGGAAGCCGATCCCGGTGATGTCGAACGAGGCCGCCACCGTGCTGCTGCCGGTTTTCTCGAGGATCGAGGCAAAGATGCCGAGCGAGCCCGCCCACAGAAAGAGGTAGAAGACGTCGCCCGCTTTGCTGCGCAGGAGCGGCGTGCATTCGAACAGCAGCGCGACCGCGGAGACGAACATGATGGTCGGCGGCAGCAGCAGGAGGTACTGCAGCGCGAACACGAGTGGCTCGAGCGGCGCCTCACCGCGCACCACCACCATGGCCATGGCGGTCAGCATGAATCCGAAGGTGAAGATCGAGAGGAAGACCACGTTTCCGGCGAACTTGCCGGCGAGATATTCGCTGCCGCGCATCGTGGTCGAGGCGACCACGAATCCGACGCGGGTCAGCACGTCGCGGCGCAATGCGTTCGAGATCACGTAAAAGCCGGCCAGGCCGATGAAGACGGTGGCCAGCGACGCCGTGGCCGCACCGATGGCGGCCGAGTTGTAGAGCACGCGCTGATCGCCGATCGACATCAGCGTCTTTCCGGTCGACGGCGCCGGAATCCAGAGATACGGCAGTGCGGAGAGGAGCACGAAAATCACCGCCGTCGACGGGCGCCGCAGGCGGATCTTCACGTCGGCGCGGATGACCGCGAACAGCCGATGGAGACGCGGGCTCATGCCACCGCCGCCGCGTCGGTGCGCCGGTTGATGACGTTGAGGAAGGCCGCTTCGAGCGTGGCCGAGCCGGTGTCGCGCAGCAGCGCGGCGGGCGTGGCGAGGGCGAGGAGCGAGCCGCTTTTCATGATCGCGATCTCGGTGGCGATCGACTCGATGTCGGAGACGATGTGGGTCGAGAAGATCACGAGGCGTCCGGCGCCGATCTCCGCGAGGATGTTGCGGAAGCGGATGCGCTCTTCAGGATCGAGGCCGGCGGTCGGCTCGTCGACGATGACGAGCTCGGGGTCGTTGATCAGCGCCTGGGCGATGCCGAGCCGCTGCTTCATGCCGCCGGAGAAACCACCGACCGCGCGCGTAGCCACGTGGTGGAGGTTCACGAGCTCGAGCATCTCCTGAATCTTCGCTTTGCTGCGCACGCCGTTGAGCGCCGCGAAATAGCCGAGGAACTCGTACGCGGTGAGGTTCTCGTAGACGCCGAAATCCTGCGGCAGATAGCCGAGCCGGTGGCGCAGCGTGTCGGGGCTGGCGACGATGTCGGTGTCGCGAAAGAAGATGCGGCCGGCGCTCGGCTTCGTGACCGTGGCCAGCATCTGCATCAGCGTCGACTTGCCGGCGCCGTTCGGCCCGAGCAGCCCGACCACCCCCGCGCTCAGCGTCATGCTGAGGTCACGAACGCCGTAATTGCCGGAGCGAAAACGTCTGGAGACCGATTCAATACGCAACATGGCGGTTGAATACGGCGGGATCTCGGAAGGGGTTTCCGGATTGTGTTGTCGGTTGTCAGTTGTCGGTTGTCTGCGATGTCTCGCCTGGGCATCTCACGAAAAGTGGCGCGCCACAACAAGCCCCAGACAACTGACAACCGATCACTGACAACAACGGCGGCCGAGGCGGCCGCCGCTCCACAGGGCGCGGCTCACTGAAAGCACCGCGCGGGCAAAGAGCCACAGACAACTGACAACCGATCACCGACAACAGGCGAGCGAAGCGAGCGCGCTACTTCTTGATGCTCATCCGCGGTCCGGCGCTGTCGGCGACGATGCGGGTGATGTGGCCGGTGTTCGCGGTGCGGCTGCGTTTCTGGACCGGGAGGCGGGTGTAGACCTGGGTCGAGAGGATGCTGGCGTGGCCGAGGATTTCCTGCACTTCCTTGATGTCGGTGCCGGAGGAGACGAGCAGCGCGGCCATGGTGTGGCGCAGCGAGTGCGGCGTCACGTGACGTTTGATCTCTGCGAGGCGGACGTGCTTTTTGAAGATGTTCTCGATCGAGTAGATCGTGAGGCGCGTTCCGGAGCGGCCGACGAAAAGAGCCGGCGTCGTGAGCGTCCGCTCGGCGCGGAGCTCGATGTACTGGCGCATCGCATCGACCACGTCCGCCGAGGCGAGCGTGACCAGGCGGCCGCGGGTGGCGCGTCCGGTGATCTGGATCTGCTTGCGGTCGAGATCGACGTCCGCGACGTTCAGCGCCACCAGCTCGCCGATGCGGATGCCGGTCGAGAAGAGCAGCTCGAGGATGACGTTGTCGCGAACGGCGCAGAAGTAGCGGTTGCGGCTGCCGGCCGACTGATCGCGCAGCGTGGCGAGCTCCGCGACCTGCTCTTTCGGAGCGGCCAGCAGCGCGCGCACTTCGCGGGCGGAGAGGACGGTCGGCACGCGGTTCTCGACCGGTTTCTTGATCTTCAGCTTGCGCGCCGGCGACTCGGAGACGATGCCCTGCTCTTCGAGGAAACGGAAGAAGACCTTCAGCGCGGCCACTTTGCGGCGGATCGACGTGTCGCGGTACGGGCCGCCGCCCAGTTTGTCGAGATAAGTTTCGAGATCGTCGGGAGTGATTTCGACGGTCGCGGTGTCGGACATGTGCACATGGAACTGCGCAAGGTCGGACTGATACGCTCGGATCGTCCGATCGGACAGGTTTCGTACTGCCTGCCCATGTTCAAGGAATTGGGCAATCGCCTGCTGCACGTTCATAGTCATGTCTCTACTTATTGTGTGGGTTGGAGAACCGACCCGAAGTCTACGCGGCACCTCATTTTTGTCAAGAAATTATTTGTCACTGGGAATATGCTGGAAAAGCATCGCAGTCTGAGACTTAGGTGAAATCGAGTGCGTGGTTTACGTCTTTTCGTCCGCCCTATTGAGGCCTCCGATCGCGACGCCGTCCAGGCGTTTCTGGAGCGTCACACCCCCTCGGCCGACGCTCCGGCATGTGGCCTGCTCGGGAAGCTCCTCGGCGACATCGTGGCGGTCGTGGCGCTCGACATCGCCGACGACGCGTTGCGCGTCGCCGACGTACTCGTCGCAACAGAGTTGCGAAAGAAATGGATCGGCCGCGTGATGATGCGCGAGGTCGAGCAGCTGGCGGAGAAGATGGACCGCCGCCGCATCGTTGTCGATGACGCACGAGGCGCGCAGGAGTTCTTCCGGCGCGTCGGTTTCCAAAGCGAGGGTGAGAGATGGGTCAGGGTGCTTCCGTAGTTCTGCGTCGTCTTCTTCTTTTATCTACAGCCACACTCTTCGTTGCATGCGCGCAGCCGCCGGCCGCCGCGCCTGAACCGGCCGCGGCACCGCCGCAGGTCGTCACCGAAACAGTCGCGCCCGCGCCCGCCGATCGGAAAGAGCTGGCCCGCCGCGCGCTCGCTCTCTACGACGCAAAAGACTACGAGGCCGCAGTGCCGGCGCTGACGGCGGTCGCGCGCGATTACCCCGAGGTCGCGCCGTTCCTCCGGCTGCGCATCATGGAAGCGGAAGTGGCGCGGCAGAATCTGCAGAGCGCCGCGAACATCGCCACCGAGCTGGTCGCGCTCAGCGACACCACCGCCGCCACCGTTGCGCGGCTCCGCCTCCCGGTGATTTACGCGCAGCTCGGCAACGCCTCCGCGACCGACGCTGCCTGGCAGCAGGCGATGCAGGTCGCGATCGACGAGCTCACCGAATCCGATTTCGTCGACATGGCCACCGCGCTCGCGAAAGCGGGACGGACCGACCTCGCCACCCGCACCCGCATGCGCCTCCTGTCCGAATACACGCAGGGCCGCTACACCGAGCAGACCTACGACTTTTTGAAACCGGGCCTCGACGCGTTGCCGGTCGCCGAGAAGATCGCGCTCGCCGGAAAACTGTCGCGCGCGAATCGCTACGATCAGGCGCTCGACCTCTTCGCGAAAATCCCCAACAGTGCCGCCGAGGCACGCTCGACGCGGTTGCGCGCGCTCTTCAACTCGCGCAACTACACGCAGCTGCTCGACGAGACGAAAGACGCGAACCTCGGCGACGCGTCGCTGCTCCTGCTCCGCGCACGCGCGGCCTGGCGCGCCGGAAGGGCGGAAGAGTTTCTCTCCGGACTGGCGCAGGTGGAGAAGGAGTTCCCCGGCAGCAAAGAGGCCGCGGAAGCGAAGGTCGTCCGCGCGAAGTACTACGTCACCGACGTCACCGATTACGCGAAGTCGATCGAGAACCTCTCCGCCGCCGTCCGCGCCGGCGCCGCCGGCAACGACGGCGAGAACATCTGGAACCTCGGCTGGACGTACACGCTCTGGGGCCGCTACGACGACGCCCTCAAAACGTACGACCAGTACATCCGCTCGTATCCCGACGGCGACTGGAAGACGAACTCGCTCTTCTGGTCGGCGAAGATTCACGACAAGCAGGGACGCGCGGCCGAACGCGATCGCGCCGCCGCGCAGATCGTGGCCGAGTACCCGTACAGCTACTACGCGTATCGCGCGAAAGAGCTGTGGCCGAGCGTCGCCGCGCCGACCGCCGCGCCGTCGCGTTTTCCCGACATCGAGGCGGAGCTCGCGAAGGTCGAAGACGCGCGCTTCACCAACATCTACGAGCTGCAGGACATCGGTCTCAACCGCTCCGCCGCGCGCGAGATGAAAGTGCTGGCCTCGCAGCACTCCGCGAATCCCGGCGTGCAGTTCATGCTCGCCGACGTTTACGTGCGCGGCGGTGAGCCGTTCAAGGCCAACACCGTGCTGCAGCGGCAGTTCCGGCAGTTCATCCGCCACGGCGGCACGAACATCCCGCAGCGTTTCTGGCAGATCCTCTACCCGCTCGCCTACTTCGAAACGCTGCAGGCCGAGGGGCAGCGCCGCGGCGTCGATCCGTATCTGCTCGCGTCGATCACGCGCCAGGAAAGCGGCTTCGAACCAACTACGGTCTCGAACGCCGGCGCGGTCGGATTGATGCAGATCATGCCGGAAGAAGCGTCGCGCATCGCGAGCGTCGGCGGACTCGGTGAGATCACCCGGCAGGACCTCTTCAACCCGCAGAAAAACATCGCCGTCGGCGCCGCCGAGTTCTCGCAGAAGCTCGAGACCTGGAAAGGAAATCAGATCCTCGCCATCGCCTCGTACAACGCCGGCGAGCGTCCCGTCAGCGGCTGGCTGGAGAGGACGTCGATGGACGACCCCGACCTCTTCATCGAATCGATCCCGTACGCGGAAACGCGCCTCTACGTAAAAACCGTCAGCCGCAACCGCCACGAATACCGGCGGATCTACGAGGGGAAGACGACGAAGCCCGCGCCGTAGCTTCGTACCTGTGGAGGGGGGGGGGGGGG
>DASVRB010000404.1:0-6429 GCA_036388835.1 Thermoanaerobaculia bacterium
TTCAGCCCGCCGAACATCGACAGTCGGCGGGCTGAAGCCCGCCGCTCCACTCAGCCATTCGCGTAAACGGTCTTCCGTGTCGAGCGGCACACACGCTTGCGGCGCCGCGACCACTTCGTGCGCACCGACGTCCACGCTCTCGTTTCCGCGCGCGCGATTCAGCACGACGAACGGCACGTGCAAACCGACTTCTTCGATCAAGCGCACCGTCTGCTGCACCACCAGCGGCTCGGCGAGCGTCACCGGCACGAACGTGGTCGCGGACCCGTCGGTCAACAGCGCCCTTCGCCGCGAGGCGCGTGCGTCGAGCTCCTCGATGAACGCATCGAGTGCGTCGCGCACGACGCGGCGCGTGAACTGGCGAACCATCGCGCGATGTTTTTCCTGCATCGCGTCGAGCGCCACCGCAAGCTGGTGAAAGTGATCGGACGACGAGAGCATCCGCAGCGTGTGTCCGGTCGGTGCGGTGTCGACCACGATCAGCGAGTCGGGATGCTCCTCCGCCAGCTCGCCGATGTGCATCCACGCCATCAGCTCGTCGATGCCCGGCATGGCCAGCTCGAACAGGCGCCTCAATTCGTCGCGATCGAGATAGGTGCCGCGATCGCCGATCTCGACGATCGGCTCGAGGTGCGTGGCCAAAAAACGCGCATACAGCGCCTCGGCGTCGAGCGATTCGACGCGCAGCGGCAGCTCGACATCCTGCAGGCTGGAAGCGGGATCGGTCGTGAAGAGAATGACGTCGCGCGACTCGGCGTATTGCAGCGCCGCCGCGGCCGAGACGGTGGTCTTCCCCACGCCGCCTTTGCCGCCGAAGAGGACGATGCGATGCGAGGAGAGCGACTTCAGCGCCGCGGCGAACGGTGACGAGGCGCCGCGCTCACCGGTCTCCATAACCGGTGTAGATGCCGATGCCGCCGTCGTCCTCATCGCGTCCGGCGGAGTACTGCCGCGCGAGCTCTTCCTTCCGCGCGCGGATGTCGCGCAGGGCCTGGAAGACGATCGCTTCCTCGCGCACGTACTCGTCCTCGCTCATCTCGCCGAGCTCGAGGCGCATCTGCAATTCGATCAGGCGCTCCTTCCACGGCTGATCGTTCATCAGCTCCTCGTCCGCCATCTTCTGGATCGTCCGCATGATCCATTTGAAGCCGGAGATCGGCCCCTTCAATGGCAGGAGGATGATGTCGTCGAGGAGGAAGGCCATGGCTTATGGTCGCAGAAGTTGCGCGACTGCGTCGCGAATCGAGCGGATCTTCGATTTCCGGCGCGGCACCGCGCCCCACGGCGGGATGGCCTGCGGCGGCCACTGCCCCGGATTGTCGACCTCGACCCCGTTGTAGAACTGCGGCACCGGCAGACTCGTGCGCGCGTCGTAGATCTCGCGCGTGACCAGCTTGCCGAGGCCGAGGTCGGAGAAGAGCGGCGTGTAGTAGAGACAGCCTTCGAAGTAGAAGTGGGTGACCTGCGAAAAACGCGTGCGGCCGCGATCGACGATCGGCGTGCCTCCGTGAAAAAGATTCGCCGACCAGATCAGCGACTGGCCGCGCTCAAGCTTCAGCTCGACGCGCTCGCCGCGCCGCTCCTTCATCAGCTCCTCGACGAAATCTTCGTACAGGTGGTACTTCTCGTATCCGTTCGTGTCGGCAGCGGTGATGCCGAGGTCGTGCATGTCGAAGCGGGGGAGCTTGTGCGAGCCGACGTAGTAATGCAGCGGCCCGTTGCGCTCGTTCACGTCCTCGAGCGCGGTCCAGACGCCGCACATGTAGCCGAACGGAATGCTGTCGAAGTGGATGATGTCGCTGTGCGTCCGCTGCTCGGAACCAACCCTGAAATTCAGCGTCTGGAACGGCACCGGCTCGCGGCGATAGAGGATGCGCAGCAGGTCGATGATCCGCGGCGCAATTGCCACCTCGCGCACGAACGGATTCCACGGCCACGCGTCCTGCACCCGCGTCTCGTCCGCAAAGTACGGCTCGCGCGTCGGCCTAAAGTAGGGCGCGAGCGAGCGGTTCAGCTCCTCGATCGTCTCGTCCGGAATGCCCGGATCGACGATCACATAGCCGTGCTCGGCAAAAAACCGCACCTGCTCGCGCGTCTCCGCGTCGAGCCCGCAAGTCTCGAGCAGCGACGGAAAAAACGGCGAGTCGATCCAGGGGCGGTTCATCGGGTTTTCAGTTGTCGGTTATCGGTTGTCTGTGACTCCTCGCGAGAGAGCACGGACAACAGACAACTGATAACCGACAACAGCCGCTCACCGTTCCGCGCGTTCCAGCTTCAACCTGATATTCACGAAGTTGTACGGCGGCCAGGGGCCGGTGTAGAGGAACGAGAGTTTGTTCTCGTACTTTTTCGCGATGTCGGAGATCTGGTCGTCGAAGGCGCGGGTTTTGTCGCGCTCGACGAGGAAGGCGGCGTTCATGATCATCTTGTCGCCGATCGGCTTGTTCGAGCGGGAGGCGATGGCGGCATCGCGCAGCGTCTCGTAAATCTCGGTGACGTATGCATCTGCCTTCGCCTGCAGCGCCGACTCGACCACGCGGCCGAGTTGCATGCGCGAGAAGTAGGTCGACGTCGAGGTATTCGACTGAATCTCTTCCTTCAGCCGGCGGATCTCTTCGTTCTCCGTTTCGATCTCGCGGATGACCTGGTCCTTGTCCCAGTTCACCTTCAGGCCGAACTCGATTTTCCCTTCCATCTTCTGGAGCACGTCGCTGAGCGCCTCGTAGGTTCCTTTGAGGAACTCCTTGATGTCGTTCTCGGTGCGGAAGACGGTGCCGAAGCTCATCGGAAGGACGGTGAAGTCCTTCATCACCAGTTCATTGACGTGCTCGTGCGCGAGGGCGTTTTCGCGGGTCGGGTCGAAGACGATCAGCGGGCAGTTCGAGACCACGGCCGCAAACTCGCGGAAGGGGACGGTGTAGACGTGATCGCCGCGGCCGCCGATGCCGACGCCGCCGAAGTCGCGCGGCGTCTCCGTCTTGATGATGCAGTAGACGTATTTGCCCTGCTCGGTATCTGCCTGTGCACCGTGAAACTGCTCAGTCATCGCTGCCCTTCCCTCGTGAAGCCGACCCGCAGAATACAATAACCGGCGGTTGCAATCCCCAGACCTCCAGACCCTCACCCGCGCGACGGAAAAATGGTTCGCGCGGCATCAGCGAAAACTCCCGTGGCGCGAGGCGTACGAGCCGTACCACGTCTGGCTTTCCGAGGTCATGCTGCAGCAGACCAGGATGGAAGTGGTGCTGCCGTACTTTGCCCGTTTTCTGGAGCGTTTTCCCTCGATCGCCGCCCTCGCCGCCGCCTCCGATCATGACGTAACCGCGGCCTGGTCGGGCCTCGGCTATTACCGACGTGCGCGCATGCTCCGCGATGGCGCAATCGCGGTGATGGAGCGGTTCGGCGGCGAGCTTCCGTCGACGGTCGAAGAGCTGCTGACCATCCCCGGAATCGGGCGCTACACCGCGGGCGCGATCGCCTCGGTTGCGTTCGACGAGCGCGCGCCGATCGTCGACGGCAACGTCACCCGCGTCGTGGCCCGCCTCTTCGGCTCGGACGGCGAGAGCTGGGAGCGCGCCGAGGCGCTGGTGCAGGCGTGCCGCAAACCGCGCGACTTCAATCAGGGATTGATGGAGCTCGGCGCGCTCGTCTGCACCCCGCGCAATCCGGCCTGCCTGATCTGCCCGTTGCGCGACGTTTGCGTTGCGCGCGCAACCAACCGCGTCGACGAGCTGCCGGCGCCGAAGCCGAAGAAAGAGACGCGCGAGCTGCACATCCCGCTTTTCCTGATCGTCGACGAGCGCGGCCGCGTGCTCATGCGGCGCGAGAGCGGACCGCTGATGCACGCGATGTATCACCTGCCGCACGGCGACTCCTCACTGCTCGAAGCCTCTCCGCTCGACGTCGCCCGTCGCGCGCTCCTCGGCACGATTCGGCACACCGTCACCACGCGCAAAATCGAGTTCGCGCTGTACGACGCGGAGCTGCGCGGAGAGCTGCACGACCAGCAACACGACTACATCTGGATCGATCCGCGCCGCATCGCCGACGTGCCGCATCCTTCTTATGTGAAGAAAGCGCTCCGCCTCGCTCACGCTACAATTCCGGAATGTGCGGGCGTGTGAAAGCGGTCCTTTTCCTTCTCCTCCTCTCCTCGAGTCTCAGCGCCGATTGCAACTGGACGCCGCGCACCAGCGCGCAGTTCCGCACCACCGCACTCGACCTCTCCATCGACGGTAATTTCGTCTGGCTCGCCACCGGCTACGGCGTGCAACTGCTCGAAGGAGCGCGCGTCGTCGACGCCCTCGCACTTCCCGGGAACACCCGCGTGATCCACGCAGACGGAAACGGCTTCGCATATGTCGGCAGCGGCGCACGCATCTATGTGCTGCAGCGCAACGGACGCGAGATCACGCTCGTTCGTTCCGTCGCCGCGAGCGCGGTCGTCAACGACATCGCCATCGTCTCGAGCTACCTCTTCGCCGCGACCGCGACCGGCATCGACCACTTCAACCTCTTCGATCCCGCCAATCCGCAAAAGAGCAACATCGTCCTGACCACATCGGCGCCGAACGTCACCTCGCTCGCCGCGACGAACACCACCTTGTACGCCGCCGATGGCGACGCGACCGTGGAGATGTTCGGGATCTCGACGCCGTCGCTGCCGCAGCAGATCGGATCGCTCGAAGCGATGCCGCGGGCGAGCGCCGTGCACGCGGGCGGCGACGGGTTCATCTACGTCTCCGATCGTTTCGGCCAGAGCACGGACGTGTTCTCCGGCACCGCGCGGATCGCCAGCCTGCCGATCGGCGCAAACTCGTTCGCGTCCTCACCGGCACGCGCGCATTTCGTGGCCGGTCCCGACCGCACCATTCGCGCGCTCGACTTCACCTCGACCGACCGGCGCATCGAATTGTTCGAAGCGCAGTTCGCACCGACCGACGGCACCGACAACGTGATTCATGCAATGGCGCGCAGCGGGAACACCATCTATGTCGCGGCGGGCGACATCGGCCTCGTGACGATCGACGCGGCCGCGATCGCCAAGCCGTATCCGCTGGCCGGATACGTCAGCGGCGCGACGTCGAGCGTCGCGACGGACGGCAACAAAGCGTGGCTCGGCGACGCGGCCGGCAAGATCACGGAATACACGATCGACCCGAACGGCATCGCCTTGACTGCAGTGCGGAACTGGAACGACGCGGCCGGCTCGACGCTCCGCGACGTTCGCAACAACGGCCTCCTCACCACGAACGGCAGCATTGCGACGCTGTGGGCGCTCGTCTCCGCCACGCCTACTGTCGCCGGCAGCGTCACCTTTGCCGACGCGATCGTCGATGCCGTCGCCGCCGACGCGTACCTCGTGGCACTGCTCGCGAACGGCGATGTCTACACGACCACCTCGCTGCAGCAGCCGGCGAAAGTGAACGTGCCGCGCATGTCGCTGCTCGCGCGCGCCGGCTCTGCCATCGTCATGGCCGAAGTGCGCGAGGACGATGGAAAGACGGTGCTGCACTACTGGCCCACCGGCGATCTCGCAACGGAATCGCGCAAATTCACCATCGACGGCGCCGCCTTCGGCAACATCGCCCTCGACGCAACGCGCGCCGCCGTCGTCACCTTCACCGGCATCAACGTGATCGACCTGCAGTCGGGCGCGGTGCGCACGATCGCCAGCTCGATCCCGCGGCAGCTCGCATTCGCCGGCAGCGACCTGCTGGTGCTCGATGCGCGCAGCGTCCTCGTCTACAACGACGCACGCACGCTGGTGCGCCGTCAGACGCTTCCGGCGGACGCGGTGGCGCTCGATGTCTCAGGCACGGTGGCGGTGCTGGCGACGAATGAAGGGGTGGCCGCGGTGTCGCGCACGACCGCCGTTCCGCACGCGGTCGCACGCTTCGCGAACCACTACTACTCGAAGGTCGTGACCGGCGGCGATCACGTTTATCTGTTCGGCAAGGAAGGGGTGGACGTCTTCACCGCCGCGAGCTCCTCGCCGCTCCGTTACGTGACCGGAATCCGCACCGCCGGCACGATTGATGTCGCTGCGACAGAGACGCATCTGTACACGTTGAGCGGCAACGGCACGGTCTCGGCCTGGTCTCCGTTCGGCGCGCTCCTCGGACAGCGCGACATCGAAACATCGGAAGACTCGCAGCCGCTCTCCATCGCCACCGCACGCGGCGCGGTGTGGGTCTCGCTCGTAACCGGCTGCGCGACCGGACAGTGCGCGCGGAAAACAGTCATCGTCGATCCGAGCACGCTCCTCGTTACCGCCACCATGACCGGCGCACTGCGCGATCTCGCCGTCTCCGGCACGCGCGGCTACGCCCTGTTCGATCACCCGAACGAGATGCGCGTACTCGATCTCACCTCGCCGCTGCAGCCCTCGCTCCGCATCGCAGCGGCGCGACCGGCCACCGCCACCTC
>DASVRB010000405.1:0-15497 GCA_036388835.1 Thermoanaerobaculia bacterium
GCGGCGACGGCCGTCGCATTTTGAGATCCTTCGCTGACGCTCAGGATGACGAGTAGGAGTGTTCGTCGCGCTGACGCCCCGCTCCGCAACGTCCTGGTCGCCGCTTAGAACGCCGAGCCGAGGGTGATGAAGTACTGGAAGCTGTCTTCCCACCAGCGGCGCTCGAACGGAACGGCGATGTCGATGCGCAGCGGTCCGACGGGCGAGAGGTAGCGGAAGCCGACGCCGGCGCCGTAGCGCAGCGCGTCGAAGCGGATCTGGCTGCCGGCGTAGACGTTGCCGACGTCGGCGAACACGGCGCCGCCGAGCGGCCCGAAGAGCGGGAAGCGGTACTCGGCGTTGAACAGCAGCAAGGAGTTGCCGCCGAGCGGAAGGATCCGCCCGATCGACTTCCGGTCTTTGCTGACGGCGGCGAACAGCGTTGCGTTGCAGTTCGGAGTGTCCGCGATCTCGCCGGTGACCGGATCCGGCGGCTCGAGACAGAGATCGCCGAGGCGGTCGAGCGCGAACGCGCGGTGCGACGTCTCGCCGCCGGCGGTGAAGCGTTCCGACAGCGGGATGCCGAGCAGTCCGCCGCCCGTCATCGTGCCGTCGTCGCCGGTCTCGATCGGTGAGCGCGCGTACGGCTGAATCAGACCGACGCGGCCGGAGAGCGCGACCACAGTTCTTTCGGTCAGCGGGATGTAGTAGGCGCCCTGCACGAACTCCTTCAAAAAGCCGGCATCGGCGGAGAATAGCGGGAACGCGTACTCGACCGACGCGCTGGCGAAGAAGCCGCGGTGCGGATCGATGATGTCGTCGCGGCGATCCCAGAAGAACGTCGGCGAGATGCTCGAGATCTGGATGTTGAGCAGCGACTCGTCGAGGTTCTCGACCGGCTCGCCGCGCCGGATGCTCTCGCACACTTCGCCGCCTTCGCACTGCGAGATTTTGTATTCGTAGCGGAGCGACCAGCGCGTCTGCAGGCGAGCGACTTTCGTCGCCTCGATCGACGTGCCGCGCTGCACGAAACGGGTGCCGGGGCGGGTGTTGTCGTCCGACTGGAAGACCTGGAACTGCACCGGCACGTTCCAGCGGCCGACGAACGGCTCGCGGTATGTGAGGAACGCCTCGCGCTCGTCGCCGCCGTACACCAGCTCGAGGCCGAGATAGCGGCCGGTGCCGAAGAGGTTCCGGTGCGCGACGGCCGCGGCGACGCGCTCGCGAATGCGCGTGCCGCCGTCCTTGTCATCGTCGTCGGCGCCGATGCCGTTCTGGCTTCCGCGGTCGACGCGCAGACCGATCGAGCCGGTGAGGGTGAGGTTGCGTCCCTCTTCGACCTGGATCACGACGTCGCGATCGGCGACGGTGGTGTCGCTCTGCGTCGCTTCGACTTCGACGCGCTGGAAGATGCCGAGGCGATAGAGCTCGCGTTGCGCTTCGAGCATCGACGTGTAGCTGAACGGCTGACCCGATTGCAGCTCGGCGCGGCGCAGGACGACGTCGCGATCGGTGTACGTGTTGCCGCGGACGACGATCTCGTCGACGGTGACGCGCGGCCCTTCCGAGATCACGTACGCGACGGTCGCGCCGGTCAGATCAGTCGTCACGTCGGTGCGATGGGTGACCTGCACTTCGACGTGACCGCGGTTCGCGTAGAACGTTTGCAGCGCGACGATGTCGTCGTGCAGCAACTGCGGATTGAGCGGCTGGCCCGGCGCGAGTTGCGGCCGCGGCAGATCATCGAGGTCGAGCTTCTCGTTGCCTTCGATGCGCAGGTCGGTCACGAGTGTCTGCGGCCCTTCGACGATGCCGAACTCCACTTCCATCGTGCCGTCCGCGCGCGTGATCACGCGCGGCTCGCCGACGGTCGCCTGCGAGAAGCCCTGCAGGCGATAGAACGATTCGATGCCGTCGCGATCATCGCCGAGCTGCGCGCGCGTGATGCCGGTCGGCCGGCGGAAGAGCGTCGAGGCGAAGCGGCGGATGCCGCCGCGCGGCGTGGTCGCAACGATTCCGTGCAGCTGGTCCTCGTTGACGCGGATGTTGCCGTTGAAGCGGACTTCCGTCAGGCGGTAACGCCGTCCGGGTGAGACGTTGAAGGTGGTGGTCCAGACGTTGTTCTCGAGCGAGCTCTCCGTATCGACAGTCGCTTCGTAATGCCCGCGCTCCTGAAGCCCCTCGGTGATGCGGTCGGCGGCACGCTCGACGACGTCTTCGCTGTACTCCTGGTTGCGTCCGAACGGCAGCCAGCGGCGGACGGCGCGGCGCTCGATGCCGGTGACTTCGACCTGCACTTTCGGCCCGGTCTGCGCGCGGTAGCGCAGCGTCACGGCCTGCGTGGCGGGATCGTACGTGTGGCCGAGGAAATCGACGTCGGCGCGGCGGTAATTCGCGCGGACGAGGAAATTGCGCATCCGGTCCGCATCCTCGCGCGCGTCGCGCAGGTTGAATGCGGTGCCGGGCTTGCGGCGCATGCGGCCGATCAGCTCCTGCGTCGTGAACGGCGCGGTCGGCCCTTCGATCAGCACCGTGGCGACTTTTGCGAGCGGGCCTGCATTGATGTCGAAGGTGACGTCGGCGAGGCTGCGCGCGCGGTCGAAGTTCGTCTCCGCGTCGACGGTGGCCTGCAGGAAGCCCTGCTGGTGGAGCATCTCTTCGATCGCGGCGGCGCTGTCTTCGACGGCGTCGAGGGAGAGCGTTTCGCCGGCGCGCACGGTGAGCTCGCGCTGCGCGCGCGTCGTGTCGGCGCGGCCGAGGCCGTCGATGCGGATGTCGTCGAGGCGGTAGTTGAGGAAGAGCGAGAACGTCAGCACCACGCCCGCGTCGGTTGGCGCTGCATCGACGCGCACGTCGCGGAAGTTGCCGGTCGCGTACAGGTTCTTGATCGACGACTGCAGCTCGCGAATGGTGACGACCTGTCCCGGCTGCAGCGTCACTTCCTGCGCGATGGCCTGCGTCTCGAAGGCCGCATCCGCGCGGAAGTTGATCTGCGCGATTGGCCTGTTATCCGCGGCCGCGGTGTTGACGGCGGTCACCGGCACGGCGGGGGCGGCGGGCGGCGCGCTTGCGGCGGTCGGCACGGGACCGACCGCGGTCGCCGCACCCGACGCGCCGACCGTCGCGGCGGTCGTAAAGTCGTCATCGTCCTTTCCGCCGAGGCGCCAGTGCGCCTCGTAGCGGCGGCGGAAGCGGGCGTCGAGCCGGTACTCATCGGCCTCGTCGCGCGTGAGCTGCAGCGTCCACGTCGGATTGACGAGCCACTCGACGACCTGGCGGCTGCGCTGGTCGTCGAGGTTGTAGACGAGGAGGAAGCGCACCTTGTTCGAGAGGCGCTTTTCGAACGTCACTTTCGGGCTCGCGCCGGTGCTGGTGTCGAGCGTGCCGGGGTCGTACGCGAACGAATCGACGAACGGGAAGACGGTCGAGCCGATGAGCGAGCTGAGGCTCTGGTAGAGCAGCGACTGACCGAGCAATCCGACGCCGGCCTGCTGCCCATTGCGCGTACCACCGAGGCCGCCGAGGCCGAGGATCGAGAAGAGCGTGATGTCGGACGCGGGCGGATCGCTGGTGATCGACGGGGTCAGACGATCGAGCGTGCCGGTGAGGTTGATCGACACCTCGTACGGTCCGCCTTCCACTTCCGAGGCGCCGAAACCGGCGACCGTGCCTTCGATCGTGACGTCGAAGAAGGGATCGATGCGGAAGGGATTCTGGAAGCCGATGGTGCCGCGCGCGACGCGATAGTCGACGTTCTGGATACGCACCGTGCCGCCCTCTTCGAGCGCGAGCTCGCCGAGGATGACGGGGTTCGCCACGGTGCCGGTGACGTCGAGCTCGGCGCTGGCCGTAAGGTCGGCGATGTTGTTCTCGACCGCCAGCGTGCCGGGCGCGGTGAGTTGGATGCGCAGTCCAATGCGATCCTGCCACGTGGCGGTGCTCACGGGCGCGACGCGGTTGCGGGCGAGGATGACGTTGAGGAGCGTCTGCTGGATGTCGAAATCGCGGAAGTAGAGAGCGCGCGTCACGTCGACGTCGCCCTGCAGCATCATCCGTTCGAGGTCGCCGCTGAGGAGCAGCGCGAAGTTGCCTTCGACAGTCAGCCCCTCGTAGTAACGGAGCGCGACGCCGGTGCCCTGCAGCGTGACGCGCGCACTCGCGACCTGCATGCCGCTCAGCGCAATGGCGCCGCCGGCGACGACGGTGCCGCCGCCGACGGTGGCGCGCACGGACTCGATCTCGATGCGATCGCCGCGGAAGCGCAGCGTGCCGTTGATCTCGTCGATGAGCTGCGGGAAGCCGGCGAACTTCACTTCGGCATCGCGCAGTTCGGCGGTGCCGACGACGCGCGGCGCGGTGATGGTTCCATCCACGCTCACCGCCAGATCGACGCTCCCCTCGGCGCGGAGATCGGCGACGAAGAGTTGCAGCAGCGCGGCATCGATGAGGCCGCGCACGTCGACGTCGATCCGTTTCGTGCCCGCCAGCTCCGCGAAGCCGGTCACCGCGAATCTCGAATCGGTGCGCTGCAGGACGAACGAATCGAATTCGACGCGGCCGTTGCGCAACGTGATGCGCAGCGGCTCGGGTGTCGTGAATTCGTGCTGTGCGATGCGGAGGTTGAACACCGGCGCGGTCGCCTCGACGACCAGCGCCTCGATCGGCGTGAGGCGGCCGCTGAGGCGGAGGTCGAGGACCATGTTTCCCGACGCGGGAATCGTGGCGGTGGTCGGCGAGAGCGCGGCGGCGCGGGCGATGTCGGCGATGGTGACGCGCACCAGTCCATCGACGGCGAGGTTCTGGCCGACCGTGCCTTCGCCTTCGATGGTGACGATGTCGGCGATCGCGCCGCGCACGATGAGGCGGCCGCCGCGGATGGCGACGTACAGCGACGGCGGCGCTGCGCCGGGCGGCAGCGTGAGGCCGCGCAGCGTTGCCCCTTCGAGTCGCGCGTCGACCATCAGCTCCGGATTCGAGAACGTGCCGGCGCCGGTCGACTCGAGCACGATCGTGCCGCCGAGGATGTCGCGCAGGCTCGCCAGCAATCCAAAACGCGAAAGGTCGAGCGCCGCGGAGCGAACGGTGTAGCTGAAGCGCTCGTTCGCGATGTCGACTTCCGCTTCGCCGCGGATCTCACCGGCGGCGGCGCGCACGAGCACGTTCGTCGCGCGCATCTTTCCTTCGGTGAAGGCGATGTCGGCGGAGGCGAGCTCGATCGGCTCCCCCATCACCGCGCCGTTGCGAACGGTGACGCTTCCCGCGCCTTCGAGCGATTCTTTGCGTCCGGCGATGCGCAGCGTGCCGGTGACGTCGCCGGTGACCGGGATGTTGGAGAAGTCGAGGAAGGCGGCGATGTCGGCGACCGGAAAGTTCGTCGCGGCGACGTCGAGGTCGAAGCGGACGTTCCCTTCACCCGGCAGCCAGTTGATCGTGCCGTTGAGGGCGAGCGTGGCGTCGCCGCGGCGGATGCTCAGTCCCGCAAAGGTGGCGCGGCCGTTCTCCGGCGTGCCGGCGATGACCATGCGGCCGGTGGCCAGTCCTTCGCCGATCTTCATGTCGAGACCGATCGCGTCGATGGCACGTTGCGCGGGATAGCCGTTCGCGTTGAGGGCGATGTCGAATCGCGGGCCGGGTCCGCGATCGGGGAAAGCGACGGTGCCGGTGAGCTCGAGCCGTCCGCCCGCGTCGACGAACACGCCGCGCTCGAAGGTCATCGTCGAGTTGTCGCCGTTGTAGCGGATGGCGAGATCGGCGTCGCCGAGCTGCACTTCGTTGTAGCGGACGGCGGTGCCGGTGACGGTCGCGGCGACCTGCGGCCGCTCGATCGGTCCGCGCACGGTGCCGGTGATCGTGCCGGCGCCGCCGAGGCCGAGGAGATCGAAGTCGGTCTTGCCGGCGCTGTGCGCGAAGTTGTACGCGACGCGATCGAGCTCCGAAAAGTCGGTGCTGCGAATGCTCATGCGGAGGTCGGTGACGATGTCTTCGATCTTCAGCGACCCGGTCAGGCTGATGTGCGAGGCATCGGTGTCGAGCTCCGCGCGGCGGAACGTGACCACGCCGCGATTCAGTGCAAAGTCGGCCGAGCCGGCCAGCGGCACCGGATAGCGCGCATCAGAAAACGCGACCGCGTTCCGCGCGAGCCGCGCCGTTCCTTCGCCTCCACCTTCGAGGATTTTTTCTTTGTTCCAGCGATACGTGAGGTTGCCGGTCGCGGCGCCGCGCAGGCCGGTGTTCTCGACGCCCCAGTCGTTGAAGAGCTGCTCGAGCGCGATGCCGTCGTAGCGGAGGTCGACGGTCATCGGATACGGCTCGGCGTACTTCGAAAGCACGTAATGCGCGCCGATCGTGCCGCCGCCGTAGCCGCCGCGATCGACTTCGACGGTCATGTTGTTGCCGGTGACGTCGAGCCGCCCTTTGACGTTCGCGAGCTCGTACGCGTCGGCCGCGAGCTGCGGCGCGCTCCAGCCGCCGGTCAGACGAAATTCGCCCGATTTTCCGCGCAATCTCGTGTTGAGCGCGATCTCTCCGTCGAGCACCTGCTCGACGCGGAAAATCTCTTTGATCCTCTGCAGGTCGATGCGCGAGGCGAGGTTGAGGTCGTACACGGCCTCGGAGACGGGATCGAGTTTGCCGGAGATGAACGTCTCGATGCCGCGGCCTTTGAGCGCGATGGAGCGGAGCGCGAGCACGCCCGGCGTGAAGCGGAATCCGCCGCGCATGTTCACGTCGAACGGTTCGTAATCCTGCAGCCGCACGCGCACGAGCGGGCTGTTCATGATCCCTTCGTACAGATCCTCCGCGCGCGTGACGGTGATGTCTGAATCGATGTCGTGCGCGACCGCGACGATCGTGTGCTTCCGGTCGTTGAAGCTGAACGCGCCGTCGCGGACGAACAGCTTCTTGAAATCGATGTGCACGATCTCGCGCGGCCGCTTCGGCCCGCTCTTCCATTTCGGGAAGTTGTGCGTGCCGTCGGGGAGGACCTCGAACCAGAGGTTCGGCTGGAACACGTCGATGCGGCCGACGTTGATGCGCCGCCCCCAGAACGACTCGACGCCGCCGGTGATGACGACGCGGCTGACGGTCGCGAACTCCGGCGCGAGACCGCCTCTCGCGTTGTCGATGCGGAGGTTGTGGATGATGACCTGTTGCGGACGTCGACGGATGATCTCGACGCGCCCGATGGTGACGTCACGGCCGAGGCGCGCTTCGAGCGTCTCTTCGATCCGTACGCGGATCAGGCCCGCGAAACTGGTCGTGCCGACGTACCACCAGCCTGCTCCGATGCCGATGACCAGCAGGACCGCGCCGATGCCGAAGAGCCAGGCGATTGCTTTGAGGCAGCCCCACATCGGACCGCGGCGCTGACGCTCCCGTGCAGACCTCCGGACGCGTCGCCGTGAAGGCGGCGGCAGGAGCGGATCGCCGGGATCAGAAACGTTCATCAAGAGGAGCGATTTGCCGTGGAGTCTGCTTGCGAATCGTGAGCCTGAGTGCGCGCGACGAGAAAGAGGTCGCGGAGATTGTTGCCCGTCGCCGCAATTGTAATCGGCTCACCGAGTTGCGCGGCGATGGCGTACGAGTTGGACGTGGCCAGCGCGGCCTCGACGCCGGCCGGTGTGGATGGCTGTTTTCGCCGCGGCAGAAGGAAGCCCGCAACGCCGCTGTTGCCGTCGACGCCATCCGAGGATGCGAAGAGCGCTTCGCACTCACTTTCCATCGCGAATCGCACCGCGAGCTCGCTGCACCGCCCGCCGCGCCCATCCCCTTTCACGACCACCGTCGGCTCGCCGCCGGCGACCAGGATCTGCCCCTCTTCCATTTCGCTCGCTCGCCGAGCCAGCCATCGTGCGCTCTCCAACACGCCGCCTTCGAGCTGCTCGTCCACGATCACGGCGTTGTCACCGATGATTTGCGCCGCGGCACGAACGAGCGTGGTGTTGTCGGCGATGACCGTTGCGTTGCGCACCGGCCCGGAGGCGACGTCCTGCGCGGCGCCGGTGGAGACGTCGGAGTAGACGAGTGCGACGGCGCGGCCGCAAACGCGATCGCCGAGTCTCCCTCCTTTGATCGCCGAGCGCTTCCGGCGCTCGCGATTGATCTCCGCGATCGGGCTGCCGTTGGCGATGAGGGTGGCGTTGATCTCCGCGACTTCAGATTCAGTGAACGGCGCGAGCGGCACTTCCACACATGCGGAGCCGCCGCCGGAAATGAGGAAGAGGATGTCGTCGTGCGCATCGACGTAATCGAGCAGCGCGCGCCCTGCCGCAAAGGATGCGGGCGTGATGTGCGGATGTCCGCCGAGGTGCACGTCCGCTTTGGTTTCCGGCAGACGATAGCCTTCGGGGAGGGCGACGAACGCGCTCTCGATTTTCAGCACGCGCGCGACACCATCGAGCATCGCGCCGGCGCATTTCCCGATCGCCACCACGTTGCGCGGCATCGAGGCATCGACGTGCCGCTGCACGATCAGTTCGGGCGCGCACGCGGCGAGCGCGCGAAGGTAGATTTCGCGGAGGTTGGGCATGGTGGGAAGGATGGCAGAAGCGGGCGGGGGGAACGCTCCTAACGCCTGTCATCCTGAGCCGCGTAGACGGCGAAGGACCCCCTCCCCGATTCAACAGGGGGGTCCTTCGCTTCGCTCAGGATGACAGCGGGCCGCGCGATCATCGTATCCTCCGCGCGTGCGACGACCTCGGCTGCGAACGCGCGTGTTGCTCCTGACCGGAGCGTTCGCGCTGACTCTGTTTGCAATCGCGTTCGGGTCGAGCTGGCGCGCGCGGCAGGCGCAGGAACGGTGGACGCGGCTCATCGCCGTCGAGACGAAAGCGGTGGCCGCGCTCGAGGAGTTGATCCGCGCGCAGAACGCATTTCACGCGCGCTTCGTCGCCGGTCACGAATCGCCGGAGCGGTATCGCGTCGTCACGCAACACCTCGCCGACGCATCGCTGACGCGCGTGCAACTCGGTACGCTGCGCGGGCGGGTGAAGACATTCCGTTCGATCATCGGTGAGCCGTCGCCGCCGCTCGAAGATGTCGACGTGACGTCGCGCGCGATCGTGGCGGACGCGCAGCAGGTCATCAGCGAGCGGAAGGCCGAGATCGCGCGGCAATTGCCGGCGCTGGAGCGCGAGACGTCGGCGATGATGTCGAGCGGGCTGGCGGTGGCGTGGATCCTCGTGCTCTGTTCGTTCGCCGCGGTGCAGATCACGTTGCGCAACGTGGTGAAGCCGATCGAGGAGCTCTCCGCCGCGGCCGATCGGGTCGCGGCGGGCGATCTTTCCGCGCGCGCGCCGGTGGCCGGTGACCGCGAGATTGCGACGCTCGGTGTCGCGTTCAATCGGATGGCCGACGAGCTCAAATCGCGCGCGCGCACCGACGAGCTGACGCGCCTGCCGAATTTCCGCGCCTTTCGCGAGCGCATCGACGCGGAGCTCGAGCGCGCCGATCGTTACCCGGAACGCTTCGGCGTGCTGGTGCTCGATCTCGATCGCTTCAAGTCGTACAACGACACGTACGGCCATCCCGCCGGAAACGACGCGCTGCAGCGCGTGGCGCAGACCATCCGCGAGACGGTTCGTGCCGTCGATTTCCCCGCGCGTTACGGCGGCGAGGAGTTCGCCGTGATCGTGCCGCAGGTCGACGCGCCGTCGCTCGCCGCGATCGCCGAGCGCATCCGCGCAAACATCGAGGCGCTCCCCGCTCCGCCCGACGGAACCAAGGTGACGGTGAGCATCGGCGCCGCGATCTACCCCGACGACGCCCGCGATCGCGAGGCGCTGTTCAAAGCCGCCGACACGCGTCTGTACGAGGCAAAAGAAGCAGGACGGAATCGCGTGATCGCGCCGATCGCAAAAGCATTTGGAGTGCGGTAGCGCCAGCTACCGCTTTCCTACGCGGCAGCAACGCTGCCGCGCGACGCGGCCTCGCCGCGTCGTAAAAAGCGGCGGCATCGCCGCCGCACTCCAAAAGCGCGAAGCTGGGCTTCGCGATGTCAGAGCGGTGGCTTTGCCACCGCACTCCTAAACGCGCGCCTCGAGGATCAACTGAATGGCTTCTTTGAGATTTTCACGAGCTTCTTCGAGCGACTCGCCCTGGGAGATGGCGCCGGGGAGCTCTTCGACGAATGCGGTGTAGCCACCTTCGTCGGCGCGCTCGAAGACCGCTGTGAACATGTGGGTCATCGCTCGACAGTCTACCCTTCCAACTGCCCGATCAGCCGTTCCACCGTGCGGCTCAGCGACTGCAGATCGCGTTCGCTGACGCCGTTGCCGGCGAGGGAGGCGAGCCATTCGTCGTACGTGGGGCGGACGCGCTCGACGAGGTTGCGGCCGCGGCGGGTGAGGGTGACGCGGGAGGAGCGGAGGTCGTTCGGATCGCCTTGCCGTTCGGCGAGGCCGAGCTGTTCGAGCCTGGCGATCATGCCGGTCATGTTCTGCTTCGTCACGATGAGGCGGCGCGCCAGCGCGACGAGTGTGACCGGTGCCGATTCGTCCGCGAGCGCGGCCAGTACCGTCCACTGTTGAGGGGTGATTTTCGCCTTCTCGAAGACAGGGCCGAGGCGGCGGATGAAGAGGTTGGCGAGCTGAATGACGCCGGTGATCAGGTCGCGCTCGCCCGCCATGGTCAACATCTTGACCACGGCGGGCTTCGATGTCAATCAGAGCGCGGCTTTGAAGATGCTTTTGCCGGCAAAAATCGCGGCGTCGCCGAGCTCCTCTTCGATGCGCAGGAGCTGGTTGTACTTTGCGATGCGGTCGCTGCGGGAGGCGGAGCCGGTCTTGATCTGCCCCGCATTCGTGGCCACGGCGAGATCGGCGATGGTGGAGTCTTCGGTCTCGCCGGAACGATGCGAGATCACGGAGCGATAGCCGGCGCGCTTGCCCATCTCGATCGCTTCGAGCGTTTCGGTGAGCGTGCCGATCTGGTTCACTTTGATGAGGATGGCGTTGGCGATGCCGCGCTCGATGCCCTGCTTGAAGATGGCGGGGTTGGTGACGAAGAGGTCGTCGCCGACGAGCTGCGTGCCGCTCCCGAGGACGCCGGTCAGCGAATCCCAGCCATCCCAGTCCCCCTCGGCCATCCCGTCTTCAATGGAGATGATCGGGTACTTTTTCCGGAGGTCGACGTAGTAGTCGACCATGTCGTCGCTGGAGCGCGCCACGCCTTCGAATGCGTAGCCTTTCTTCTTGTCGAAGAACTCGCTCGCCGCGACGTCGAGGCCGAGGTAAATCTGGTCGGCGGGACGGTACCCGGCTTTCTCGATGGCCTGCAGGATGAGGTCGAGCGCCTCGGCGTTGCTTTTGAGGTCGGGCGCGAAGCCGCCTTCATCGCCGACGGCGGTGGTGAGGCCGCGATCGTTGAGGATTTTCTTCAGTTGATGGAACGTCTCGACGCCGGCGCGGAGCGAGTCGGAGAAGGTGTTGAAGCCGGCCGGGATGATCATGAACTCCTGCACGTCGAGGTTGTTGTTCGCGTGCGCGCCGCCGTTGATGACGTTCATCATCGGCACCGGGAGCGTGCGCGCGCCGGCGCCACCGAGGTACAGGAAGAGCGGGAGGCCCGCGCCTTCCGCCGCGGCGCGCGCGACCGCGAGCGACACGCCGAGGATCGCGTTCGCGCCGAGGTTCGCCTTGTTCTCGGTGCCGTCGATCTGCTTCATGACCAGGTCGATCATGGCCTGCTCGCGCGCGTCCATGCCTTCGACTTCCTTGGCGATGATGTCGATGTTGTCGACGGCGTTGCGAACGCCCTTGCCGAGGTAGCGCGATTTGTCGCCGTCGCGAAGCTCGAGCGCCTCACGCGAGCCGGTCGACGCGCCCGACGGAACGGCCGCGCGCCCGAGCGCGCCGCCGGCGAGCAGGCAGTCGACTTCGATGGTGGGATTGCCGCGGGAATCGAGGATTTCGCGCGCGAAGATTTCGACGATCTTGAACATAGCGCGCGGATTCTATGACACGCGCAGGAGGGGGGCGGTGGCTGGTGGCTGGTAGCTGGTAGCTGGTGCCTCGGGTTCCGAGTTCCTCGGAGTTCCTCGGAGTTCCTCGGAGTTCCTCGGAGTTCCTCGGAGTTCCTCGGGTTCCTCGGAGTCAGTGAGCGTTCTTCATCACCGAGGAACCGAGGAACCGAGGAACTCGTGTCACGAGGAGCGCGTCGGAATATCGCGCAACGCGCGGAGGCCCGCTATTTCGGTCCGGCTGCGATGGCGCCGCCCTGCGCCTTCCAGTCCTGCCAGCCGCCTTTGAGGGCCCAGACGTTTTTGACGCCGTGGGCGATGAGGCTCGCGGCGGCGCGGCCGCTCGACTGCTCGGCGCTGCAGGCGCAGTAGGTGATGACGGTCTTCTGCGGCGGAACTTCGGCGAAGCGGCGGACGATCTCGCTGCCCGGAATGCTCAGCGCGCCGCGAATGTGGCCCTGGGAGAACTGCTGATTCGACCGGACGTCGATGAAGACGGCCTTGCCCTGCTTGTAGAGCTTCATCGCGTCGGCCTGGCTGATGCGGGGGAACGAGCCGTCGCCGGCCTGGCGGGCGCCGCTGACGACGATCGGCGACTTCGGAGCCGCCTTCGCCGGGGCCTGCGACTTGAACTGCGCGCTGGCGAACGTCGCCATGAACATGACTGCAACAGCAAGAATGATTGATTTCCGCATCGGGATCCTCCGTGGACGCAGGTGAGAAACGGCGCGAGACGTCACGCTATTGCAGCCCTTCGAAGAAGCGGTCGAATCGCGGCTTATACCAGCGCGTGCGATCGAGCGAGAACGCCACCGCGACCGCCTCGCCGACGATGCGCCGGCGCTCGATGAATCCGATGAAGCGGCTGTCGTTGCTGTTGTCGCGGTTGTCGCCGAGGACGAAGTAGTTGCCGGGCGGGACCTGAATCGGTCCGAACGAGCTGACCGGCGACGTCGCGTCGGGTGTGGTCATCATCTGATGCTCGTGCCCGCTCAGATCTTCGGCGTAGATGTATGCGCGGCCGAACTCGGCGAGGTCGGTGGTCGCGACCGGCGACTGCCTGGCCAGCACGCCGTTGATGTAGAGCTGATTCTGCCGAAGCTCCACCTGATCGCCGGGCAGCGCGACGACGCGCTTCACGAGGCGGATGCCGTCGGCGGGCGAGAAGAGCACGACGATGTCGCCTCGCTCAGGGTCGGCCCACTTGGTGATCTGAATGGTGGTGAACGGGACCTTCAGATCGTAGGCGAGCTTGTTGACCACCACGCGGTCGCCTTCCTGAATGGTCGGCTTCATGGAGCCGGTCGGAACGTCGTTCCAGTCGGCGAGCGCGGACCGCAGCGAGCTGACGATCAGAATCATCAGCACGAAGATGCGGATCTCGTTGAGAACCTTTTTCTTGTCGATTGCCATTGCTATCCCGAGTACGAATTCAGCCGAGGGAACGTTTCGTCTGTCATTTGTACTCCAGAGACGGAATCGTTACGAGTCGGATGCGGAACTGGGTTGGTGATGGTGTCGGGTTTCGGGTGTCTGCGGTTCATCGGCTGACGGCATCCTTCCGGCCAGACCCGTCAGACACCCGACATCGCATCAAGCGGCGCGATTCGTGTCGTTCCCTTCCCCGATCACCCGCACTTTCGACAGCAGCTCCGACATCTGCATGCCCGACAGCGATTCGAAAAGCGCCGGCACCTGAGCGGCGATCGCGGCAAGGTCGCCGGTGACGCGATGCGCGCCGGCGGCGGTGCCATCGCCGGTCGAGACGATCGTGATCTTGTCGACGTTCGCGAGCGGCGCGGCCATGGCCCGGACCATCTCCGGCATCTGCGTGATCAGTTTGTCGACGACGGCCGCCTGGTTCCACTCGAGGTATGCCTCGGCTTTGACGTTCATCGCCTTCGCCTCGGCTTCCCCTTTTTTGAAGATGATCTCGGCCTCGGCCTCACCTTGCGTTCGCACCGAGCTGGCGCGTCCTTCCGCTTCGGTGATCAGTCGCTGCCGCTCGGCCGCGGCGAGTGTCTCGATGCGCGCGCGCTCGACCTCGGCGCGTTTGAGCACGGTCGCGATCAGCTCCTTTTCGTGACGCAGGATCTCCGCCTCCTGCACTTTGATCTGCTCGTGCTTTTCGATCTGCTGCACGCGCACCGCCTCCGCCACGACCTGCTGCTCCATCACTTTCGATTGAATCTCGTACGCCTTGTCGGCCTGCGCCTCTTCGCGTTTGGTGGTTGCTTTGAGCTGCGCGCGTTTGACGTCGAGGTCGTTCTGCGCTGCCGCCTGCGCGGCGAGGGAGAGCGCCTCGGCGAGGACGCGCTGCTGATCGGCTTCCGACTTTTTCACGGCCGCTTCGCGCAGCGCCTCGGCGCGCTTGATGGCGGTGTCGCGCTCCGCTTCCGCCGCGGCGATGTCGGCCATCATCCGGATGCGGGCGATGTCGGGACGGCCCATGTTGGTGATGTACTCGTTGCCGTCTTTCACCTCTTTGATCGTGAACGAGACCACCTCGAGACCCATCTTCTCCATGTCGTCGGCGCAGGTGCCGCGCATCCGGTCGGCGACCATCTCCGGCTGCTTCACGATCTCCTCGACGGTGAGCTGGCCGATGATCCCGCGCAAATGACCTTCCATCACCAGGCGGATCAGCCCTTCACGTTCCGCCGGTTTCTTGGAGAGGAACTGTTCGGCCGCGGTGAGGATCGACTCTTTGTCGCTCTTCACTTTGATCTGCGCGACCGCTTCGACGGTGACGGCCACGCCTTGCTTCGTGTAGAGATCCTGCCGCGGCGCAACGTCGAACGACATCAGTTCGAGCGACAGCGATTTGAAGCTGTGGATCATCGGGAAGATGAGCGTGCCGCCGCCTTTGATGACGCGCGTCCCGCCGGCGCCGTAGACGATGAACGCTTCGTTCGGGCCGACCTTCCGGTACATCTGGGCGATGAAGGCGAGCAGCATCAGGGTGGCGACGACGAGGCCGCCTGCAACGATCCACGGATTGAGACTGAGCATCGAGAATCCTCCTGGAAAACGGGCTCACCCGTTCCCGCCTGCCTGTTGCACGCGAACGGCAACGGGCAGCCGGCAACCGGCCAGCGGGTCAGTGGTGGTCAACTAGTGGACGAGGTTTGTTCGAGCTCGTCCCAGGTGACGACGTACGCGATGCCGCGCTCGTAGCGCGTGACCACGACTTCGGTGCCTTTGGTGACGGCGCGGCCGCTGTCGCTGCGCGCGCCGGCCACGCGGCGCGTACCGGCGTGGGTGAAGACGATCTCGCCGGTGCCGTCGTGCGCGCGGATCGGGACGACGGTGCGGCCGATGACGCCGATCATGGAGAGCGATTCGGCGGCCGATTCACGCCGCGCCAGCGCGCCGATGACGCTGTTGATGAACGCGCCGCCGGCGAGCCCCATCGTCACGGCGCCGCTGCCGATGAGCGGCACGGCGAAGGTGGTCAGCCGCTCGAGCAGCAGCCCTCCGCCGCCGAACCAGGTGAGGAACGCCGTGATGGCGGCGGCGTTGATCATCGAAGCGGACCGGTGGACGCTGCCGTGCCGCCCGA
>DASVRB010000406.1:0-7699 GCA_036388835.1 Thermoanaerobaculia bacterium
CGTGCTCGTTCAGGCGATCGAAGAGCAGGAAGTGAAAAAGGGCGGGATCATCATCCCGGATACCGCCAAAGAGAAACCGCAGGAGGGCAAAGTTGTCGCTCTCGGCACCGGTAAACTCGACGACAACGGCAAGAAGGTCGAGTTCACGGTAAAGCAGGGTGACAAGGTGCTGATCTCCAAATACGGCGGCACCGAAATCAAAGTGGACGGTGAGTCCTACTTGATCATGCGCGAGGACGACATCCTCGGCATCATTGGTTAACCAACAGCCTCTAACTAGAACAACCCACAAGTACTTATGGCAGCTAAACAACTACAATTCGATGAGAACGCGCGGCATGCGCTTCTCCGCGGCGTCGAGAAACTCTCGCGCGCTGTGAAAGCGACACTCGGACCGAGCGGTCGCAACGTCATCCTCGACAAGAAATTCGGCAGCCCGACGATCACCAAGGACGGTGTGACCGTGGCCAAGGAAATCGAGCTCGAAGACCCGTATGAAAACATGGGCGCGCAGCTCGTCCGCGAGGTCGCTTCCAAGACCAGCGACATCGCCGGCGACGGCACCACGACCGCGACCGTTCTCGCCCAGGCCATCTTCCGCGAGGGCGTGAAGAACGTCACCGCCGGCGCGAACCCGATGGAGATCAAGCGCGGCATCGACGCGGCTGTCCGCGTCGCCGTCGACTACATCGAGAGCATCGCCCGCCCGGTCGAAGGCAAGGACATCCAGCACATCGGCACCATCTCGGCCAACAACGATGAAGAGATCGGCTCGATCATCGCCGGCGCGATGGAGAAGGTCGGCAAAGACGGCGTCATCACCGTCGAAGAAGCGCGCGGTCTCGACACGGTCCTCGAAGTGGTCGAGGGCATGCAGTTCGATCGCGGCTACCTCTCGCCGTACTTCGTGACCGATCCGGAGCGGATGGAAGCGGTCCTCGAGAACGCCAAGATCCTGATCTACGAGAAGAAGATCTCGTCGATGAAGGACCTTCTCCCGATCCTCGAGCAGGTCGCCCGTCAGGGCAAGCCGCTCCTCATCATCTCCGAGGACGTCGAGGGCGAGGCTCTGGCCACGCTCGTCGTCAACAAGCTCCGCGGCACGCTGAACGTCGCTGCCGTCAAGGCGCCGGGCTTCGGCGATCGCCGCAAGGCCATGCTCGAAGACATCGCCATCCTCACCGGCGGCAAGCTGATCTCCGAGGACATCGGCGTGAAGCTCGAGTCCGTCAAGTGGGAAGACCTCGGCGATGCGAAGCGCGTCGCCATCGACAAGGACAACACCACCCTCGTCACCGACACGGATGACAAGAGCCGCAAGGAAGCGATTGCCGGCCGCGTCAAGCAGATCCGCGCCGCGATCGAAGACACCACCTCCGACTACGACCGCGAGAAGCTCCAGGAGCGCCTCGCCAAGCTCGTCGGCGGCGTGGCCGTCATCAAGGTCGGTGCTGCCACCGAGACCGAGATGAAAGAGAAGAAGGCGCGTGTCGAAGACGCGATGCACGCAACCAAAGCGGCCGTCGAAGAGGGCATCGTCCCGGGCGGCGGCGTCGCACTGCTCCGCGCGGTCGAAGCGGTCGAAGCGGGCCTCAAGGCGGGCGTGTTCACGTACAAGGATCGCGACGGCAAGGAGCGTTCGGTGAAGGCCGAAGGCGACGTGCGCGTCGGAGCCAGCGTGATCAAGCGCGCGCTCGAAGAGCCGTTCCGCCAGATCGTCATCAACGCCGGTCTGGAAGGCTCGGTCCTCCTCAACGAAGTCCGCAACGCGGGCGGCACGAAGGGCTTCGACGCCCGCAACGAGCAGGTCGTCGACATGATCGACAACGGCATCATCGATCCGGCCAAGGTCACCAAGCAGGCGCTCCTCAACGCCTCCTCGATCGCCGGCCTGATGCTCACCACCGAAGCTCTCATCTCCGAGATCAAGGAAGAAGAGAAGGGTGGCGGTCAGAACCCTGCAGCCGGCATGGGCGGCGGCATGGGCGGCATGTACTAAGACTCACTCAGTCGACTGATGCGAAGAGGGCGAGCCGCAAGGCTCGCCCTTTTTGTTCTTGCGTCGGGCCGTAGGCCAGCCCTGACAGACGGCCAATTCATCCATGTACCGCGAAGACGTCTCGAATCTCCGGAATCTCTTCGCCGTGCTCCAGCCGGTCGGCGAGGACGCGGAATGCGAGCGCTTTTGCCTTCGCAACGGCCTCGTCGCGGCTGGCGCCGTAGACCATGACGCCAGATAGCTCGGGAACCTCGCCGATCCAGCGACCGCCGGTTTCGCGCTCGACATCTACCGTGAAGTCACTCATGACGCGTCATCACACAACGGACGCAACGATGAATTCGCGCTGGCTCGTCCTATCGCGTCGACTTCCTGAAAAGCACCAGAATCCCACGTTCCATGTTGGTCGGAAGCTCTTTGATGCTGTGGTACCGCGACCGGATCAGCGCTTCGATCTCGTCCGTGGATGAGTTCTTGACCTGTAACCAGATCAATTTCGGCGGGTAGCCGTGCTGCATGGACAACTCCGAAAAGTCGGCGTCTTTCGAAACGATGGTGTACTCGTGCTCGCGCGCATGGAACCAGATCGCGTCGTCCGACGCGCTGTGCAGGTTGACGTTCCAGACGTGCTCTGATTGAGGGAAGAGATCCGCGAGGCGTTCGACGAGCGTTGGTGAAAGATGATGATCGAACAGCAACTTCACTCGTTCGCCACCAGCGTCCGATGCTCGCGTTCAGCCGCGTAGCTGAGGCACGCAAGAATGTCCCCGCGCGTCAGGTACGGAAAATCGCCAAGGATTTGCTCTTCCGTCATGCCCGACGCGAGGTAAGACAGCACGTCGTAAACGGTGATGCGCATGCCGCGGATGCATGGTTGTCCACCGCGCTTCCCAGGCTCCACGGTGATGACGCCGTCGTAAGACATGCCACATATTCTAATGGACCGCGACACCGTCGTTCCGCCCGAGCCTCGTGGAGCGGCGGCCGCTTCGGCCGCCGAATCGACGCGTGTAAACGGCGGCCGCGGCGGCCGCCGCTCCACAGGACGCGCACCTACTGGGCGGCGAATTGCGCGAGAACGATCACGTTCCCCGCGGCATCGCGAATGAACGTTTCGATTGCGCCGTACGGCGTCTTGCGGCGCTCGATGAAGATGTCGGTGCCGGCCGGTAATTTGGCGACGACGGCGTCGAGGTCTTCCTCGATCTGCACGAACAGCGATACCGCGCCGAACGCCTTCGGTCCGTCGAGCACGCGCGGTTCATCGGCACGCACGCTCTCCTCACTCTGATACATCACCTCGGCCTCGCCGCGCGCGAGGATGACGAATCCGAGGCGCTCGCCATGCGGCACTTCGGCAGTGCGGGTGAAGCCGAGTGCTTCCCAGAGCGGCAGCACCGGCTCGATAGCCGGAACGATCAAAACAGGTGTGATTTTCATGCGCGCAACATAGCGCCGTGCGCCGCGTCAGCGATTGGAAAAAAGGAACGTGCTGGGAGTGGTGCCGGCGAGCTCGCGGAAATCGCTGATGAGGTGCGACTGATCGTAATAGCCGTGCTGCAACGCCGCATCCGCCCAGTCGACTTCGGGCGAGCGCTCCAGCGATTCGACCACGCGCCGGAAGCGCAGCACGCGGCCGAGGGTCTTCGGCGTGACCCCGACCTGCTGCAGAAACTGTCGCGCCAGATGCTGCCGGGAGATGCCGATCTCGTTCGCCAGATCGTCGATGCGCAGCGCGCCAGCGCTTTGCACGAGGCGCGCGACCGCGGCCAGGACGCGCCGGTCGCAATCGGGATCGAGGCGCCGCAACAGTTCCGCTTCGAGGGACGGGACGTCGATGCGGCCATTCCAGTTCTTCCAGACGTCGGCGAGTGGCACCCGCGCGTCCGTGATCTCCGACAGCGGCAGGCGCAGAAACGCGGCCGCACATCCCGGACGAAAACGGACGCCGAGGTATTCGGTGGTGTCGTCAACGGGAACGAGCACCGGCCGCGTCATCGTGCCGATCACCGCACCGTCGCCGTCGCTCAGATCGAACAGCAGATCCGCACAGCCGTCCGGCAGGACCCGATGGACGTCCGTCGCAGCGGAGTTTTCCGCTCGTTTCGTCCAGAAACATTCGACCCACGGCCGTAATGCAGGTGTCGGCTGAATCTCCGCGTAAGGCACGGCCGAATTATAACGTTCGCGCTTTTTCGCACGCGTATTCCAATGTTCCACTCGCGTTCGCCACAGAGCGCGAAATGGTCATTACGGCTTGCTCCTTGCTCTCTCTACTGCCGATGCGCTCACGCAGGCGTCAGAAGGAGAAACACAATGAGCAACCGACCCGGCTGGTATAACGATTCACACGACAGCGCCTGGGACCGCGTCAAAGCGGCGTTCAAGAACGACTGGGAGCAGACCAAGCACGATTTCGGCTCCAAGAATGCGCGCGACCTCAGTCAGGACGTCGACGACACCGCCAAGCAGGCTGCGGGCAGCGACGACGCGTTCGAAAACCGCGAGCAGGCCTTTCGTTTCGGGCACGCCGCGCAGGGACAGTACAAGACGCAGCATCCGACCTGGAACAACGATCTCGAGACGAAGCTGCGTCAGGATTACGGCAACGATTACGATCGTGACCGCCAGTACATCCAGCAGGCGTACGGCTACAACTCCGCGTCCGACCGCGGCACCGGCAGCAGCGGCTCGAGCCACTAATATTTTCCCGACACAATGAAAAAGGCCCTCTCGCAATCGCGCGGGAGGGCCTTTTCTCTTTGTACGTGAGACGGTTTATTCGTTGCTGTGCGCGCCGCCGATCGTCTCGATGCCGAGGTACATCAGCGCCGGGTGCTTGCGTGAAAACGCGATCGCGTTGATGTCGTCGAAATTGTTGTGAGTCATGGTCAGTGAATTCGAAGCGGCGTCATAGCGGAAAAGATCCGTGCCGTACTGAAAAATGTGCGTGCCGAACACGAAATACAGCAGCTCGCGATTGGTCGGATGCGCGGCCATGGTCGGCCCGTTTACCAGCTTCACCGCCGCATTTTCGTCGATCACCGCGCGATAAGAAGCGCCGCCGTCGTCGGACAGATAAATATGGCGTCCGTGCGAGGGATGGCCACTGTTCGATTCGTCATTATCCAGGCCCATGGCCCAGACGCGATTCGGGTCGGCCGGTGAGAACAGGACCTTGAATACATTCGCGCCGCCGCGGCCTCCAATGCCGGCGGCCTGCGTCCAGGTGCGGCCGGTGTCGCGCGACACATACGCCCCCTTGCCGACCGTACCGGCCACAATGTGATCGAGATTGTTCGGATTGAAGGCGAAGCGATAGTAGAGCGGCGCGACGTCCAGGCCACCGCCGAGGCGGCTCCACGAATCACCGCCGTCGAGCGTTTCCCACAGTGAGCCGTCCACACCCGCGGCGCGAGCGCGGTCGCCGTTCGTCGGGTCGACCGTGAAGCCGATGAAATCGACCGGCTGCCGCAGCTTCTGTGCGCCGCGCGCGTCATAACGGACGAAAAACGAGCGATTTTACGACCAGGCATAAACGCGTCCGTTACGTGCAGGCTCGAGATACGGCGGGAAATCGGCGCCCGGAACCGTTGCGGCCACACGCCACGAGCAACCGCCGTCGGTCGACGTCAGCAGATCGTCGCGATGCCAGGCCATCAGCGTTTCCGGCTCGTCGATCATCGCCGTCAGCCCGTATGTGTACGTGAGCGGCGTGGCCGCGACGGCGATCGGCGCGAGCGTCCGGCCGTGATCGCGCGTGAACGTCACCGCACCGGTGCCGGTGATCATCGAGCATTGTGGATGAGGCGCCGGGGTGCGCACGGTGCGGCGTCGTGCGGCGGACGCCGGGAAAACGACGGTAGCGAGAAGGAACAGGAGCATGGTCTTGCGAAACATGGCGCGGATGATCTCGCTCGCTGCTTACAGGCGCTTACAGGCTCTGTTACAGCTCGCGTGCAACGGCAATGAATTCTTCGCGAATGGCCTCACGCTGCTGCACGAGCCGGGCATGACCGTATTTGCGGAACATCCGGTGACGGACCGCGCGAATGTCGCCGATCACATCGTCGAATTCCTCGAACACGCGCAGCGCCAGATAGCCGAGGAAAGGGAGCACGATCGCGACTGCCAGTGCCGCGATCCAGTTCCAGTAAAGCCCCGCCGCAATCGCAAGTGCGGCGTATGTCAGAGGAAAGAGCGCCAGCGCACCGAGAAACTTCATCGTCGCGAGAACGTTCCCCTCCCCTTTCGCAAATCGCCTCGCCAGAAATCCCACTAGTCGGTACGTCGGGTAATGCACGGCCGCGCCGAGAAGTGCAAGCGGCAGCAGGACGATCAGGCGGAACAGGCGTGCCGCGCCTACGCGGGGACGCAGTTCGTGCACGTCGATTTTCGCGCGGCGCAGCTCCGCTTCGAATTGTGCGATCTGCGCTTGCAGGCGCGCCAGCCGTTCCGGATCGCGCGTGCAGAGATAGTGATAGCCGTCGATGAATCGCCTGCGCAGGTCGAACTCCTCGGCGAGCGGCTGCCGGTCGTCGGCCGTGAAAATGTCCTCCGCGCGCGCAATGAGCTCGAGCGCCACATGTGAGTCGGCCTGGAGGGTCACGGAATCGAGTCCGGCATTGATGGCCGCGGTCAATTGCGCCACCTCTGCTGCCGGCGGCTCCCCCGCCACCGCCAGCGGCTCGACCGCGATCGGCTCGCCGAAGATCACCAGCGCGGAGCTGCGAAACAGATGTTTGGCCGTGTAGTAAATGCCGGTCGGCACGACCGTCAAGGCGGTGACGTTCGCGCCGAGTGCAATGCGCGCCGCGCCGGTTTTCAATTCGCGCAGACGGGGATCGTCGTGCGTCGTCCCTTCCGGAAAGATGGCGATGCTGCCGCCGTGCTGCAGTACGGCCCGCGCGCGCGAGAACGTCTCTTCATTCGAGCCGCTGGTGTTGTCCTGCTTGCGATAGACCGGGATGGTGTCGAACGCGCGGACGAACCAGCCGATCAGCGGATACCCGAACAGCGGCGCCTTCGCCAGAAACGACACCGGCGCCGGCGCGAAACAGAGCAGGAACAGCGGGTCGACGAGGCCGTTCGGATGATTGACCGCGAAGACGACCGCGCCGCGAGGAACGCGCTCCATTCCGAGCATCTCGATGCGCCGGAAAAAGATCCGGACGCACATGCGGAAGAAGGCGGTGACGAGGCTACGGGTCATGCTGAGGTGTTAGTGGGCCGCGGTTCGTGTCATCCCGCGCGTCAGCGCGGGATCCCCTGCCGTGAGCCTGCGTCGGCGCGGATCGGAGAACGATTCCGCGCGGTCTGCGCGGCGCGTTGCACGTGCGTCGCGCCCCACCCGCCCCGGTCCCTCGCCTACGGTCGGGATGACACCTTGGGTGCTCACGCTTCCCTCGTCGTCCACGCCGCGTACGTCCAGATCAGGCCCGCCAACAGCACCGCGGCCGGCACGACCAGGATGGCTTGATCGAGCGAGCTGGCGTCGGAAATGGCGCCGATCAGCGGCGGCGAGGGGATGTCGCCGAGAAAGTGCATGACCAGCACGGAGAGGCCGACGGCCGTCGCGCGCTCGAGCGGCGAAACGACGTTCACGATCGCGGAGTTGATCGGCCCCGTGCACATGAAGATGAGCACCTCGGCGATGACGATCGCGGTCAGGTAAACGGTTTTATCGCGGCTGGTGAGGCC
>DASVRB010000407.1:0-5411 GCA_036388835.1 Thermoanaerobaculia bacterium
CGGGAGGCCGTCGTGTCGAAGGAAGAATGATCGTCGACACCGGCAACTCAGGCGGCATCGATCTCTACGGTCCGTTCATCGAGGCGAACAATGTTCGCGCCGCGATCGGCCGCACCATCGAAGGCGCCGGCGGCATGGGCGTGGGTGGCATCGCGAAGCAGGATGTCGGCCGCATCGCCGCGTTTCACCTCGGCCCGTTCGCGCTGAAGTCCCCGGTGATCACGCTGTCGCGCGACGCGAAAGGCTCCGGTGCGCATCCCGAGCTCGCCGGCAATCTCGGAGGACGGGTGCTGCGCCGCTTCCGCGTCTTCGTCGATTACGCGAACGACCGCATCCTGCTGGAGCCGAACGAGTCATTGCACGAGCCGTTCGACTACGACATGAGCGGCCTCGCGATCGTCGCGGAGGGTGAACAGTTCGAGCGCATGATCGTGCGGCGCGTGCAGCCGGAGACTCCCGCCGCCGCGGCCGGCTTCCTCGACGGCGACCAGATCCTCACCATCAACGGCCGCAAAGTCACGCTGCACGAAGCGCGGAAACTCTTCGCCACCGCGGGAAAGAAGTACAAAGTCCGCGTCCGCCGCGGCACCGCCGAGGTGACGTTGAAGCTCACGACGCGGCGCATGATCTGAGGAGCGCGGCTATGCGATACTTCGCGCCACATCGATCACGAGGTTTCCATGGTCCTTTTCAATCACGCTACGCGCGAGATGACGGCGAAGATCGTCTACTACGGTCCCGGCCTTTGCGGGAAAACGACGAATCTGATGGTCATCTTCGACAAGCTCGACCCGAAGTCGAAGGGGAAGATGCTGTCGCTCGCGACCAAAACCGACCGCACGCTCTTCTTCGATCTCCTGCCGGTAGACATCGGCAAGGTCGGACCGTTCAACCTCAAGATCCAGCTCTACACCGTTCCCGGTCAGGTCTTCTACAACGAGACCCGTAAGCTCGTGCTCAAGGGCGCGGATTCGGTCGTCTTCGTCGCCGATTCGCAGCCGGCCATGGTCGACGCGAATCGCGAGAGCTTCGCGAACCTCCTCGAAAACCTCGAACAGAATCAGATCGACGTCAACGACACCCCGATCGTCATCCAGTTCAACAAACGCGACATCCCCGGCGTGCTTCCGGTCGAACAGTTGCAGGAAGCGCTCGGGTTCGAAGGCTACCCGTACACCGAGGCGTCGGCGCTCAAAGGCCACGGCGTCATGGAGACGTTCAAGCTCATCTCGAAAATCACGGCCAAACATCTGCTCTCGCGCCTCAAAGGCGGCAAGACCGAGCAGCCGTTCAAGAAGACACCCGCCGCTCCGGTCGCGGCGAAAGTAGCGATCAAACAGCCGGAGCCGGAGCCCGAGAGCCCGGCCGAAGCGATCCTCGACAACGACCCGATCGCCGAGGCGCCGAATCCGTTCGCCGACTCCGTCCCCTTCCCCGACAGCGCGCCGGTGCAGGCCGATTACGAGAAGGCGGAAGAGGTCTCGCTCGACCAACTGCTGGCCGAGGGACGTACGCGGCCAAGCACCTTCTCGGGCAACGTGGCCGTTCCGGTCGAAGAGGTCGAAGAGCTCGGCGCCGAGGAGCTGCTCGATACGCCGGTGGCCGTCGCGGTGATGGACGAGCCTGCGCCCGCCGGACAGTCGTTGCAGGCGCGCGTGACCCAACTCGAGCAGCAGTTGCAGATCAAGCAGACCGCGCTGCGCACCATCCTGCGCGAGCTCGACGAGCTGCGTGCGCGCGTCGCCGCCGAGCTGCAGACGTAAGCGCATACTCGCGATCGCGTCGTACTCGTGGAGGGGCGGCCGCTTCGGCCGCCAGCCGCCGCGTCGCACTGTCGCCGCGTCACATTGTGGAGCGGCGGGCTCTCAGCCCGCCGGCTCGTCACAAGAACCTCGCGTGAACGCTTCGCGACCTACTTACGAGTCGAGCGCCGCTTCGGTCCGCGGACCTCGTTGAGGCTCGCGCGCCACGCTCCCCGTCCATGCGTGAACGCATAGATCGCGGGGCCGTTCGCGCCCGGAGCGATCAGCACAGTCTCCGTGACCGCGTTTGCGAATCCGGTGTTCTCCACGCTCCACGACTGGCCGTCGTCATTCGAGACGAACACCCCGAGATCGGTCCCGAGATAGAGGCGCCCGTCGCGCGTCGGATCGATGGCAATCGAATGCACCGGCATGTCCGGCAGGTTGCCGTCCAATGCGCTCCAGGTCGCGCCGGCGTCCATTGACCGCCAGAGGTGCGCGCCGCCGAACCCGGCGTACGTCGCGTACACGACGTTGGGCCGCTTCGGGTCGAACGTCAGCGACGAGACAAAGCCCTGGCGCGGCTCCACGAGTGGCCATTCGGTCGTCGCGGTCGTTGTCGTGGCGCTGTCATTCCGCGCGATCTGCCCTGAGGAAAGTCCGGCCAGCACGAGATTGCTGTTTCCCGGCTGCACCGCGATTGCTGAGACGTACGAGGCGAACGGTGCGCTGCCGCGCGTCCAGAGGTCGCCACGGTTGACCGAAACCATCACCGATTTTCCGCCGAGCCAGAGACGCGTGGTCTCATTCGGGTCGAGCGTGTACGGCGGGATGAAGAGGAACTGTTCGCCAGCGAGACCCGCGGTCTTGACGCTGAACGTAACTCCGCCGTCGTCCGAGCGGCGGATGCCCGCCACTTGCGACTCCGCGTAGACGTACGACGGATTCGTCGGGTCGAACGCGGCGTATCCACCATCGCCACCGACCACCGGCTGCCATTGGTTCGGTCCGTCGGTCACGCGCGTCATGATCGTGCCGTTGTCCTGCGTGCCGCCGATCAGTCGCGTCCCGTCGGGCGAGACGGCGCCATGGTAGAACTGCGTCACGCCATAGCTGTTGTTGAGCGGCGTGAATTGCAGTTGGGACATCGCCGGATCGCAGGGAGCCTTAGGGCCCTTTGCGGTCGCCGCGAGCGTGTCATCGGTGCGAGCGACGCCGCCATCGTTCGTGAAGTACGCGGTCTTTACCGACGAGCCGTCATAACGCGGATCGAACACGATCGCATGCTGGTCCGCGTGCGCCCACGACGGCGCCGCCGGCCCTCCGCCGTTCGGGCCCATTGCCCACCAGTACGATGCAACGCCCCAACTCTGGCCACCGTCGTCCGAGCGAAACAGATCGACGCCTCCGGCCCAGACGCGGTTTGCGTCGACAGGATCGACAGCGATCGTGTTGCAGTACCAGCCCATCGTCGTCAGACCGTTGGGGATGCCAAAGCAATCGTTTTGCGAGCCGGCGATCAGATTCGAGAGGAGATGCGCCGCAACGTGACTGGAAGTGCCGGTCGAGCGTGCCTGCCACGACCCCGCGTCGCCGTTGCTCGAGGAGCGATAGACACCGAGCACCGATTGATACTTGGCGCCCTGCTCGTTGGACGCTGCCAGCGCGTAGACGATCGACGGATCGGAGGGAGCGATCGCCAGTGTCGTGCGTCCCATGTTCGGCTCGGAGAGGACCGCTTCCCACGCCGCATCGCTCTCGCCGTTCTTCGCACGCCAGACGGTGGCCTGCGCGAACGTCCCGCACGACGCGAAGAGGTAGTCGCCGTTCGTATCGCCACGCCAGGCGAGATCGAGGCAGCCACCGGTCACATTCGGTGTGAGAACGCGCGACCAGCTCTCGCCCGAATCGAGCGAGCGCCACACGCCGGTGCGCGTCGCGGCGTAGACACGACGCGGGTCTTTCGTGCTGATCACGAGGTCGTTGACGAAATGGAAGTCGCTGTTCTGGGTCGACGGAAGGCGCGTCCAGGTGTCGCCCGCGTCGTGCGTGACGAAGATGCCGTCGCCGCGCAGAGGCAAGGCGGTGCCGCGGATGACTTCGCGAAAGTAGCCCTCGCCCGTGCCCGCATAGAGCGTGTTGCGATCGGTCGGATGCATGACCAGCGAGTTGACGGCGATGTTCGCGAGGTGATCTCCGATCGGCTCCCACATCGCTCCAGCGCTGTAGGTTTTCCAGAGGCCGCCCGACACTCCGCCGGTGTACATCACCTCGGGGCGAGCGGGATCGATGACCAGCACGCGGGTCCGGCCGCCGACGTTTCCCGGTCCGAGAAACTGCCACCTGCCGATCGAAGACTTTTCTGCCGGCGTGGCGTCGGCACGGACGAGCGCATCGGCCGCGGTGGAGTAGCGCGACATCTGCCGCATCTGTTCTCTCGCCGCGGCGAGGCTGCGAAACGGGTCGTCCGTTCCGCCCTGCTTGAGCGCGCGGTACGCGGCAGCCTCCTCGGGCTGGTCGTGGCGGTCCGGCCCGGACTCGCGCGGTGGCGCAGGCGCGGTCGTGGCGCAGGCCGTCAGAAGAAGGAGAGCAAAAATCAGATTGTGGCGGGTCACCGGGTCATCTTCCGGGCAGTCTGGTGACGCCGATGTTGCAGCTCGGTGACGATTGCAGCGCATGCGGTCAGCCGACCGAACGCTCCCCCGGCGGCGCGGTGCAACACCTTCACCGTTCGAAATCAAGCACGCGAATCACGTTTCATTCACAATTGCGCCACTACAATTGTCGCGTCCAAATAACAACCGGAGGAGATCCACCCAATGCGTCGTTCCCTGCCCGTCATGCTGTGCCTTTCCCTCGCCCTCGGCGGCTGCAAAGCCAAGGAGCTCGTCGATCAAGCGTCGATCGCCAAAGACCTCAAAAATCGCGGTACGACCGACCTCATGGAGCAGGTCGCGAACGACGAGTACACGGCACCGGAAGACGGCCGTCTGACCGAGAAGCAAATCGAGATGTACCTGAAGGTGCGCGAGCACGAGAAGAAGATCGCGCAGGTGGCGAAGAAGGAGCTCGAGCAGCACTCCGAAAAAGCGGAGAAAAAGGGCGAGAACTCGCTCGCCGGAATGATGGAAGGGATGAAGGCGCTCGGCTCCGCCGCCGACTTCATGACTGCCGATCTCCGCGCCGCGAAAGACCTCGGCTTCAACAGCCAGGAGTACCTCTGGGTCAAGCAGCAGGTCCTCGCCGCGTCGACCGCCGCGATGGCCGAGAAGTTCACCGAGAGCATGAACGCGAATTTCGACCAGGCCTACGCCGAAGCGAAGAAAGCGTATGACTCGGCCACCGACGAGCAGACCAAGAAGATGTACGGCGACATGCTCGCCGGCTACGAAAAGTCGAAGCAGGAAATGACGCAGCAGCAGGACGTCGATCCCGCCCTCAGCTACAACCGCCAGCTCCTCGCCAAGCACGAAAACGCCCTCAACGCCTACGCCCACGAGCTCTCGAAATTCGAGAACAAGCCCGGCGAGGTCCAGAAAGGCGTCCAGGAGCTCGAAGCGCAGCTCGAAGAAGCAAAGAAGCAGCAGTAGCTTTTCCGGCCGTCACTTCTGCGCCCGTGGGGAAACTCACGGGCTTTTTTTGTGCCTCGGGTTGAGGGGTGCCTCGGTT
>DASVRB010000408.1:0-4534 GCA_036388835.1 Thermoanaerobaculia bacterium
CTCCCACATCCCATGGCAACCATCGGATATCACTGCTCGCACGAGCAATACAGCCCGCGGGAATTGCTCGAACTGGTGAAGCTTGCGGGCGAGGCCGGGTTCGAGGACGCGATGTGCTCGGATCACTTTTCGCCGTGGACCGAAGCGCAGGGACACAGCGGGTCGACATGGCCGTGGCTCGGGGCGGCGCTCGAATCGACGCGGCTCTCGTTCGGCACCGTCTCCGCGCCCGGGTATCGCTATCACCCCGCCGTGCTCGCGCAGTCGGCCGCCACGCTGTCGGTCATGTATCCCGACCGGCTCTGGATCGCGCTGGCGAGCGGCGAGGCGATGAACGAGCACATCGCCACACCGCTCTGGCCGCACAAACGGGCGCGCAACGCGCGGCTCGGACGCTGTGTCGACGCGATGCGCAGATTGTGGGCAGGCGAGACCGTCACCGACGAATCGATCGGCGTCTTCGAGGCGCGTCTGTACGACATCCCCGACCGTCCGCCGCTCGTCGTCGCGGCCGCCCTCTCCACTGCCACAGCCGAATGGGCCGGCGGCTGGGCCGACGCCATGGTCACGACCGCTCAGCATCGCGACGGGATGCAGGAGATCGTCGACGCCTTTCATCGCGGCGGCGGCAAGGGGAAGCCGATGTTCGTGCAGGCCGTGATCTCGTACGCCGACACTGACGACGAAGCCACCGAGGCTGCATATGAACAGTGGAGGCCGTTGCTGCTGGGGAGCGATGTGCTGGCCACGCTGCGCTCCACGCGCGAATTCGAAGCGGCGGGTGACTTCGTCACGCGCGATGCCGTGCGCGAGAAGTTCCGTATCTCATCCGACCTCGAGCGCCACGTTCGCTGGCTGGAAGGCGACTTTGAAATGGGTTTTTCCAAAGTCTTCCTGCACAACGTCAACAGGAGCAATCAGAGATCGTTCATCGAAACATTCGCGCGCGAAGTTTTGCCGGCCGTGAAGCGCTGACGCAACCGGCGCAGTTTGCGAGGGAGATGGCGGTGCTTGCGCTGTCTCCGCTCGCGATCTTTCGCGAATTCGGGATCGCGCCGCGCCAGCACCTCGGTGAGCTCGGCCGCGAGGAACAGCACCAGCACGGCGAAGTAAATCGCCACGAGAACGACGAACAGCGAGGCCGCGGCGCCGTACAGCGTGGTGATGTTCGTCCGCGCGAGATACACGCCCAGCGCGTACCGCCCGGCGCCGAACAGGATCGCCGCGGCAATGGCGGCCGAGCGGACGTTGCGCCACGCCAGCCGCGCATCCGGCACGAACTTCAGGATCCCGGCGAAAAGCGCCGCGACCAGCAGCGTGGTGATCGCGAGATCGATCCCTCGCCAGATCGCCACGTCGGCGCTCGGGATGGTCGGCCCGAACCTGCGGATCGTCGAGAGCACCGACGTCAACGCAACCGATGACAGCAGCAGCACCAGTGTGACGACCACCATCACCACCGCCACGAGCCGCGTCTTGATGGCATTCCACCAGTACCGCTCCTCGGCGGTCGGGACGTCGAGCACCATGTTGAGCGCGATGCGCAGGTGACGGAACACGCCGGACGCGCCGGCCACGAGCAGGATCGCGCTGATGACCGTGACCTTCGTCGCGCTGCCGCGCACCGCCGGCGCGAGCAGCCGCTCGACCGCGACCGCGGTGCGTGGATTGATGAAGCGCGCAATCACGCCGACGACCTCGTCGCGCGCGGCGACGCTGCCGACGAACTCGCTGGTGATGGCCACGATCAGGATGAGCAGCGGCGCGACCGAAAACGTCGCGTAAAACGCCACCGCCGCGGCGAGCAGCGACGCGTTGTCGTGCACCCACTCCTTGTAAACCTCCAGCGCGAGCACGCGTCCGCGGCGGGCGGCATCACGCACTTTTTTCATCATCGAAGACCCTCTGCTGCAAGGACGCTGCTGAGGCGGCGAACTTCATGCACGAATGTCCGCTGCATGGAGCGAGCGGAAGAGACGGTCATCGCGGCGGTGAGCTGGCTGCGCCTCGGCGTGGAGGCGGTCGGCGCCGCGATCATCGGCATCGGCATCGTCATGGCGCTCGTGCAGCTCGTCTTCTATACAGGCAAGCGCGGACGCTTTCATCACGTTCGCCTCGTGCTGGCCGGTTACCTCGCGCTGGCGCTCGAGTTTCAACTCGCCGCCGACATCCTCTCGACCGCGGTCGCGCCGACGTGGGATCAGATCGGCAAGCTCGCCGCGATCGCGGTCATCCGCACCGCCCTCAACTTCTTCCTGATGCAGGAAATGAAGGAAGCGGCGCCGGCACCGCCCGGCAGCACGTTAGCGGAACATGAAGAACACCGCGCCGACCAGACATAAGCCGGCCCAGAGGAAATTCAGGTTCAGCGGCTGGCGCATGTAGAAGACGGCGAACGGCACGAAGACACAGAGCGTCACCACTTCCTGCAAGATCTTCAGCTGCGCGAGCGAAAGCGCGGTGTAGCCGATCCGGTTCGCCGGCACCTGGATCAGGTATTCGAGGAGCGCCACCCCCCAGCTCACCAGCGCCGCGATGTACCACGGCTTCGTCGAGAGGTTCTTCAGATGACCGTACCAGGCGATGGTCATGAAGATGTTCGAGAGGGTGAGCAGGCCGACGGTCGTAGCAACGGTGCGCACGGCCGGAAGGTAGCACGCGGATGCCTGAAGCGGAGCCGGCCGTGTGACGGCGATCACACGCAGCCGTTCGAGCTCGTGTACACTTGGCGGCACAACACAGAAGTGCATACCAAAGGGGGGCGTACCAACGCCCCCCTTCTTTTTCCCGGAGGCTCGATGCAGATCAAGGTGAAGTTGGCAGTGCTGATGATGCTCGCGGTCGCGCTGGTGGCCTGCCAGGGCGAAAAGGCGACGGTGACGGGTGGGTACGGGGCGAGTGTCGTCACAGGACAGGTGGTGATGGTCGACGGCGGAAGCCCGGCCGGAGTCACGGTGACGCTGGGCGGCACCGGCATGTCGAAAGTCGTGGCCGCGGACGGGCAGTTCGCATTCGCAGCCGCACCGGAAGGCGCCGAGCTGCAGTTCACCCGCGCGGCCGACGGCATCGCCGCATCGATGAAGCTCGAGGCGAACGCCACGCATGTGGTGATCGAGCTGGCGAACAGCAGCGCGAAAAAGAGCAGCAAACGCCGCGGTGCAGGCGCCGGCGGCACGGCCTTCGAGTTCGAAGGTCTGGTGCGCAGCGCGAGCGCGACGCAGGTGGTCGTGTTCACCTCCAAAGGCGTCGAGCAGACCATCGCCATCGCCGCCGACACCATCATCCGCAAAGGCAACACCGTCCTGACGGCCGCCGATCTCGTGGCCGACACGCGCGTGCATGTCAAAGCGCGGAAGACCGACACCGGCTTCTCCGCGCTGACGATCATCGTGCAGGGGAGCAGCAGCGACGACGATGACGACTCGCCGGAAGGGCGCGAATACGAGGGCATCGTGGTCAGCACGACCGCGACGCAGCTCGTGCTGCGCGACGCCAAAGGGGTCGAGCAGACGTTCGTGCTGAGCGCCACCACCGACATCCGCAAAGGCAACGTCCCGGTGGTCGCGACCGCCATTCAGGCCGGCTCGCGCGTGCACGTGAAGGCGACCACCGCTGCCGACGGCATGAAGAGCGCCACGCGCGTGATCGTGCAGAGCAGCGGCAACAACGGCGGCGGCAGCGGCGCGAAGGTGAAGCTCACCGGCCAGGTCACCGCCGTCGCGGCGAGCAGCCTCACCGTGCAGGCGGAGGGTGCGAGCGCGACGGTGCAGACCGACGCCTCGACGGTCATCCGCAAGCAGAAGAGCAACGTTGCCCTGACCGCGATCGTCGTGGGCGATACCGTGAAGGTGGAAGGGACGCGCGTCGACGCGACCACCATCAAAGCGAAGAAAGTCGAAGTGAAATAGTCGAAAAGATCGGGCTTTACGCAGGGCCCGCGGACGTGGCGAAGCATTCCCCCGGATGCGACGCAGGGTGTGACGAGGCCGGCGCGACAGCGCCGGCCTCTTTTTTTGTCACGAGCGAAGCGGGGCGCCTTCGAATGCAATTCGTCCGCTTCTTCGCGCGAGCACCGGTTAACATCGCGCTCATGCCCAACCGCGTCAATTTCATCCGCCACAAAGGCGTCGAGATCCTGCACATCGACTGGTCGGGCGCCGCCCCCGCGGAACTGCTCGAGGCGATCGCCGAAGCCAAACGCCTCATCGCCGCACAGCCCACCGGCTCCGTCCGCACGCTCACCTCGGTGCAGGACGCGCACATGAACCGCTCCGTCACTGACGCGCTCAAGGAGTACGTGAATCACAACAAACCATACGTCCTCGCCGGCGCCGTGGTCGGCCTCAATGACCTCAAGATGATCGCCTTCAATTTCGTCAATCGCGTAACCGGCCGCAGCCTCCGCGCCATGGACAGCCTCGACGCCGCCAAAGACTGGCTGGCCAGCGTCCGCCCCGGCCAATAAACGTTCGCTCTTTCGTCTCTTGTGGAGCGGCGGCCGCTCCGGCCGCCGAAGTACTCGCGAAAAACTCGG
>DASVRB010000409.1:0-27091 GCA_036388835.1 Thermoanaerobaculia bacterium
CCTTCCACATAGAAAAAGAACATCGAGAGGAGCACGAGCGCGAAGCCGAGGAGCACGCCCGCCAGCCCGCCGAGGAGCGCACCGCCGTGGCGCGCCGCCCAGCCCGGAACCTGCCGCAGTGCCGGCAGCAGCACGCGATCGGGACTGAGCGAGGCGGGATCGAAATTCGGCGCGACCCGTTTTATGAAGCCGAGGTAGCGCGTCAGGTCGATCCGCTGCAGCATCTGCTGCGCCTCGCCGTCCTGCAGCTTCTCGACGACCACGTTCGCCTGCTGCACGAGCAGCGTGCTGAGAATCACCGCCGGAATCACGATCAGAACCGTGATGCCGAGGAGCATCACCGTGGCTGCTTTCGCCGAGCTCCCTTTCGAGGCGATGCGCACGCGGCGGAAGAGATTGAACGTCAGGATCACCAGGATCGCGCCGATCAGGATCGCGGTCAGGAACGGCTGAATGACCTTGAACGCCGCGTAGAGCAGCACCAGCGCCACCAGCCCGAAAAAAATGATCCCGGCCAGCCGCCACTCCTGCTTCTCTTCGACGTCTCTGTGTAATGCATCACCTGGCTCGATCATGCGAACCTCCTTCGAAAACCTCGCGCCGCGCCGCGGCCGTGATTGCGCTGACGATCGGATTCTTGATCTTCCGTTCTGCCGACACCGCGTAAAAGCGCTGCCTCACGTCAGGCAAGCGCCCTACCACCCTCACATTGAATTGGCTTTCGAGCTCGTCCTCGATTGCTGACGGCGCCGGAAAAATCCCCGCGCCCGCGCGCCCGAAGGCGCTCATCAGCGCCAGATCGTCGAATTCGCCGACGCGTTTGGGAACGATTCCGGTGGAGTCGAGCCAGAGCTCGAGCGCGCGCCGCAATTGCGTCCCCTCGCCCGGCATCAGCAGCGGCGCGCCGTGGAGCGACTTCGGGAAGTGCTTCTTTGCGGAGTTCGCGAGGGCAGGCGCGGCGAAGAAGGTCGTGCCGCTCTCGCCGAGGAGCTGACTGTAGGTGCGCAGCGGTGTGCCGGAGGCCGGCGCGTCGCTGATGACGAGATCGACTTCGTGCTGGCCGAGCAGGGCGATCAGCGTTTCGGGCGACGCCTCGCGGCAGACCATCTCGATCTCCGCCGCGGCCGCGAACGCCGGCCGCAGGACACGATAGGCGAGGAGTTTCGGGACGACGTCGGCGATGCCGATGGTGACGCGCACCGGACGTCCGGTGGGGCGATCGCGCAAGGTGTCGCGCAGTTCGCGTCCGAGCGCAAAGATCTCATCCGCGTACCGCAGCGCGATTTTTCCCGCCTCGGTCAACACGAGCCCGCGGCCCGATTTCGCGAACAGCTTTTCGCCGAGGGAGTCCTCGAGCTGGCGCAGTTGCGTGCTGATGGTCGGCTGCGTCAGGTTCAGCTTCTTCGTCGCCTTCGCGATGCTCCCCTCGCGGGCTACGACCCAGAAGTAAAGAAGGTGGTGATAGTTCAGCCACTCCATGCGGCCCCCGTTCCCCCAACCGTCATCCTGAGCGTAGCGAAGGATTTCAAAATACGACGACAGACGGCTTGACGGTGCGGCCGTCGTCGCCGAGATCCTTCGCCGTCTACGCGGCTCAGGATGACGATAGGGGTGCTTCTTAACAGCCATAGATTAATTCAATCGATTCTCAAGAAACAATCGTCAGTTCCTATGAATCTCCACCCGCGCCGCGCCGTTTACACGCGCGCTATGAAAAACCAATTGAAGACCATCCTCCTCCTCGGCATCCTGTCGGCGATCCTGATCGGCTTCGGCGGACTGCTCGGCCGCGGCTGGGTCGTCGGCTTCACCGTCCTGGCGCTGGCGATGAACCTCGGCGCCTACTTTTTCTCCGACAAGCTCGTGCTGAAAATGCATCGCGCGCAACCGCTCGGCGAGCGCGAGGCGCCGCGGCTCCACGCCATCGTGCGCGAGCTCTCGATGCGCGCCGAGATCCCGATGCCGCGCCTCTTCCTCATCCCGTCGTCGCAGCCGAATGCGTTCGCCACCGGCCGCAACCCGGAGCACGGCGTCATCGCGGTCACCGACGGCATCATCCAGCTCCTCAGCGAGCGCGAGCTGCGCGGCGTTCTCGCGCACGAGCTCGCACACATCAAGAACCGCGACATCCTCGTCTCGACCATCGCCGCGGCCGTGGCCGGCGCGATCTCGTTCATCGGCAACATGCTGCAGTGGACTGCGATCTTCGGCGGCGGCTCGGGCGATGACGACGCGCCGAATCCGTTCGCCGCGCTGGTGCTGGCCATCGTCGCGCCGATCGCGGCGACGCTCGTGCAGCTCGGCATCTCGCGCTCGCGCGAGTTCCTGGCGGATGAAACGGGAGCCCGTATCTGCGGCGATCCGGAAGCGCTGGCGAGCGCGCTCGACAAGCTCGAACGGGCCGCGCATTCCGTCCCGCCGGCCACGCACGCGCCGGCGACGGCGAGCCTCTTCATCGTCAATCCGTTCTCGGGAACGCGCGGCCTGGTCAGCCTTTTCTCAACCCATCCGCCGATGGCTGAACGCATTCAGCGTCTTCGCGGCATGCAATTAGTAAGATACGCCGCCTGATGGAAAGCATTGCATCGCCACAACTCTGGATCATCTTCAGCGTCTTCGTGCTGGGGATGCTCGCGCTGGACCTCGGCGTCTTCAACCGGAAGGCGCACGAGGTGCGCTTCAAAGAGGCGCTGACCTGGAGCATCGTCTGGGTCGCGCTCTCACTCGCATTCAACTGGTGGATCTACCACGAGTTCGGGCAGCAGAAAGCGCTCGAGTTCCTGACCGGATATCTCATCGAGAAGGCGTTATCGGTCGACAACATCTTCGTCTTCGTCGTCCTGTTCGCGTCGTTCGCCGTGCCGAAGATGTATCAGCACCGCGTCCTCTTCTGGGGCGTGCTCGGCGCGATCCTGATGCGCGCGATTTTCATCGGCCTCGGCGCGGCGCTCGTCTCGCGCTTCCACTGGATCATGTATGTGTTCGGCGCGATCCTCATCTACACCGGCTTCAAGCTGATGAAGGAAGGCGAAGCCGAGCCGCATCCGGAGAAGAACCCGCTCTACAAGCTCGCGCGGCGCGTCATGCCGGCCACGCCGGAGTATCACGGCAGTCACTTCTTCATCTTCAAAGAAGGGAAGCGCTACGCGACGCCGCTCTTCCTCGTGCTCGTCGCGATCGAAGCGACCGACGTCGTGTTCGCAGTCGACTCCATCCCCGCGATCTTCGCGATCTCGACCGACCCGTTCATCGTCTACACCTCCAACATCTTCGCGATCCTCGGATTGCGCGCGATGTACTTTTTGCTCGCCGGCGTCATCGACAAGTTCCACTTCCTCAAATACGGACTCGCCTGCGTGCTGCTGTTCGTCGGCATCAAGATGGTGATCGCCGACTGGTACCACGTGCCGATCGTCGTCTCCCTCGGCGTCATCGCCGGTCTCCTCGCGCTCTCGGTCCTCGCCTCGGTCATGTGGCCGCGGCACGTCGAGCTCGAAGCCAAAGCCGACGCGCTCGACGAGATCCGCGAAGATCCGGACGGCACCGACGACAAGGATCACTGACGTTGAAGATTGTCGAGACGCCTCTGCCGGGCGTGCTGATCGTCGAGCCGAAAGTGTTCGGCGATCAGCGCGGCTGGTTCATGGAAACCTTCAACGCCGACGTCTTTCGCGCGCACGGCCTGCCGGAAGCATTCGCGCAGGACAACCAGTCGTATTCGACCGCCGGAGTCGTGCGCGGACTGCACTACCAGCTCGAGCAGCCGCAGGGAAAACTCGTCCGCTGCACGCGCGGCGCGATCCTCGACGTCGCCGTCGACATCCGCCGCGGCTCGCCGCATTTCGGCAAGTGGACCGCCGTCGAGCTCAGCGCCGAGAACCGCCGCATGCTCTGGGTTCCGCCCCGTTTCGCGCACGGATTCGCCGTGCTCAGCGAAGACGCCGAAGTGCTCTACAAATGCACGACGCTGTGGCACCAGCAGAGCGACCGCAGCATTCTTTGGAACGACGCCGAGATCGGCATCGACTGGCGCGTCGCCAACCCGTCGCTCTCCCCGAAAGACGCCGCCGGCAAACCGCTGCGCGAAGCAGACCTCTTCGAGTATTGACACTGCCCCACCCGCCGTTTACGATGCGCGCCTCCTCGGGGAATGCAGCTCACCCGTCGAGGGTTAGCAGAGTTCCCGCGCCGCAAGGCGCGACGCAGCACGGAGCCGAAAGGCGCCACCACAAACGACCGCGGGGTCGTAGTTCAGTTGGTTAGAACGCCGGCCTGTCACGCCGGAGGTCGCGGGTTCGAGCCCCGTCGGCCCCGCCAAATTAAGCACTCACCAGCCGCCGCAAGGCGGCTTTCGTGTTTTCAGTCGGTTCGCGCTCGCGCGGCAGGTGACATCGCTCATGAGGAGCGTCACCCCAATCGTCCCCGACGTCATGCCGGGACAGCTCTCCGGCGGCGCGAACAACGGGATCCTGACGCTGTTCACCGTCGGGCCCGATACGAGTAATCCCGACATCCATTACGTACAGCGCGACGCATCACAAACTGGGGCGCGTGGACGGCGGTCGACCCATCGAGCGTCTTCAACCAGCAGACGCCGCCGGTGTACGTCCGCAACATCACCTCCGAGGTGGTCAATGGAGTGCTGGAGCTCGCGGCGGTGCTCTGCGACGCCAACGGCCAGCTCACCATCTGGCGCGTCGACTGGACGGGAACAGGCGGCGGGTGGTAGCAGCTCGGAAGCGTCGATTCGCCGTTCCTCGACATCTGCTCGACCGTGGCATGGGGCACCGGCGTCCTCGGTGCTACCAAAAACGCAACGTTCCACGTGTTCCAGGCGCGAGTTGTGAGGCTTGTGACTCTCACAAGCTGCCTGCCGGCGCGGTACGAAACGGCGCCGCTCGATGGAGGAGGCGTGAGCGCGAGCCGCGGCGGATGACGGGGGCAGACCGGACAGGTGTCCGCGGACGTCTGTCACGCGGACACCTGTCGTCATCCGCTAAGTGTTTGAAAACAGACGCTGACGCCGTGGCATCCCGGTTGCGCTTGGCGGATCGATACATGGATACAACTCGACGCTCACGGGGTTCTTTCGCTCTTGCCGGCCTGCTGGCCGCAATCGTGACGGTAAAGACAGTGCCCGCCCTGGCGCAGCGCGCGCCGGCGCCCACGAACGTAGTGCCGCCGCTCAGCTACACGCATCGCGTTCTGCGCAACGGCCTCGATGTCTACACGATGCGCGACACGCGCACCGCCAATGTCTCGGTCCAGATGTGGTACGACGTCGGCTCCAAGGACGATCCTGCCGGCCGCTCGGGCTTTGCACATTTGTTCGAGCACATCTTGAGCCGCGTTACCCGCAACATTCCGCACGGCGAGCTCAATCGCCTCGTCGAGGAGCAGGCCGGCGGCACTCGTAATGCCTTGACCGGCCTCGATCGGACCTACTACTACGAAACGGTCCCCGCCAATCACCTCGAAGCGATGTTGTGGGCTCATGCAGAACGGATGGGCCGCTCCGTGCTCGATCAACAGGTGTTCGAAGCCGAGCGAAACGCTGTCAAAGAGGAGATGCGTCAAAGCTTTCTTTTGCCGCCTTATGGGCGCTTACAGGGCTTTTATGCGTTCGACACCGGCTTCACAGGCCATCACCCCTATCGTCGCCCGTCGATCGGTACAGTGGCCGATCTCGACGCGGCGACGCTGGAGGAAGCGCGTGCCTTTCACGCGAACTTTTATCGGCCCGACAATGCGACGTTGATCGTCTCCGGCAATTTCGATCCCGCACAGCTCAATCGCTGGATTGCACGGCATCTAGGTGGTCTCCGCCGGCCGACCACGCCGATCCTGCGCAATCGAGTGATCGAGTCGCCGCGCAGCGAGCCGCGCTCGCTCACCGTTTACGCTCCGAACGTGCCGCTGCCGGCGGTTCGTTTCACCTGGCAGCGCCCCCGCCTCAATCACGCCGACTCCGCCGCTTTCGCGGTCATCGACAAGATCCTCGGCGGCGGCCAGTCCTCGCGCCTCTACCGCACCCTCGTCCACGAGCGGCAGCTCGCCACCAGTGTCAACACGTTCAATTCGGCGATGGAGGATGCCGGCCTGTTCGGCATCCAGGCGATCGTCGCCAGCGGCCGCGACATCGGCGAGATCGAAACCGCGCTCGCCGCCGAGATCGCGCGTCTGCGCGACCAACCGGTCACCGCGGCGGAGCTCGAGGAAGCGCGCAACGAGCTCGTCTCGCAGGCGCTCTTCGGCCGCGAGACGCCGCCCGGCCGAGCCATCGAGCTCGGCAACGCGGTGACCACCGCCAACGATCCGCGCTGGGGAGACAAACTCCTGGCGGCGGTGCAGCGCGTGACCGCTGCCGACGTGCAGCGCGTGGCCCGTACCTGGTTCGCCGATTCGCGCCGCGTCTCGCTCCGCTATCTCAACGAGACGCAGCGTCCAGCCAACCAGGCCGCGTACGACCCCTCGGTCCAGGCCAGCGATCCGGCATTCGGCCGTTCCTACCCGCTGCAGACGGCGCCGCCCAATCAGCTCGCGTCCGAGGGCGAGCGGACCGCGCCGCCGGCACCGCAGCCGGCGCAGCCGTTCACCGCTCCCCTTTTCGCCGAACGGCGCCTGCCGAACGGCATGCGCGTCGTAATCGCCCGTTCTACCGATGTCCCGATCGCATCGGCACTGTTGGTCTTCGGCGGCGGTACCGCGGCCGATCCCGCGGCGCGGCCGGGCATCGCCTCGATGGTGTCGAGTCTCGTCGACAACGGCGCCGGCGGCATGACCGCGCAACAGATCGCCGCGCGAATCGAGTCATTGGGCGCGCAGATCGGCAGCTCCGTCAATCAGGACAGCAGCATCGCATTCGTCAGCGCGCCGACCGCGACGATCGAAGCGGCCGGCGCCCTGCTGGCGCAAGTCGTTCGCGACCCGGCGTTCGCGCAGGAAGAGCTGGAGCGCGAGCGGCGCCGCCTGCTCGACCAGTTCCGCGTATCGATGCGCAATCCTTCGTATGTGATGCAGCGTGCCGGTCTTCGCGCGATGTATGGCGACGCACCTTACGGAACTCCGCCCGAAGGTACCCCCGCTTCGCTGGCGGCGCTGAGCCGCGAGGATCTCGTCGCGTATCACCGCGACTGGTGGCGGCCCGACAATGCGACCCTCGTCGTCACCGGCGCGCTCGATGCCGAGGCCGGCTTCGCGCTCGCGGAGCGCCTGTTCGGCAACTGGACTGCGCCCGCTCAAGCGATGCCGCAAATGCCCGCCAGCCGCGCCGGCCAGGCGCTGGCGCCGCGCGTCGTCGTGGTCGACAATCCCGATGCGGATCAGACCGCGGTCGCGATCGTCACCCGCGCCATCGCGCGGAACGACAGCGACTACTACCCGCTGGCCCTCGCCAATTCCGCGCTCGGCGGCTCGCAGACCGCGCGGCTCTTTCAGGAGGTGCGCGTGCGCCGCGCGCTCAGCTACGGCGCCAACAGCAGCCTGCTCGCGTTCCGCGACGAGGGCGTGCTCGTCGCGAGCGCCCAGACTCGCAACAACGCGGTGCCGGAAGTGGTCCAGGTGTTGATGGCCGAGCTTCGGCGGATGCGTGAGGAGCCGATCACCGCCGACGTACTCGGCAGGCGCCGCACGTTGCTGATTGGCGATTTCGCCCGGCAGGTGGCGACGACGAACGGCCTCGGGAACTTCCTTGCCGACCTCGCCGTCCACGGCCTGCCGATGAGCGAATATGCGCGCTACATCGCCAGCCTGCAGGCAGTCACGCCGGAGCAAGTCACCGCCTCTGTCGCCGCCGAGATCGATCCCGCGCGAGCCACCCTCATCATCATCGGCCGCGCCAGCGAGTTCCTCGAGCCGCTTCGCGCTCAGCACCCGACCACGGAAGTCATCCCGATCGCCGAGGTCGACTTTGGCTCGCCGTCGCTGCGGAGGAAGGCGCCCTAGGGATGCCGCACATTCGAACGCAGCCGGCCGTGCCGGTTCAGGACCGGACGGCGCGGCGCTTCTTGTGCGGACCCGGCGGCGCCGGAACCGCGAACGCCAGTCCGTCCGGAGTTGGAGCGACCGCGATCGAGCCGAGGATCTCCTCCGTCTCGAGATCGAGCTTGATGACACGCGACGGATTCACCATCGCCACATACGCGATGCGATCTCCCGGCGCGACGATGACGGAGAGCACCGTTCCGCCGGCCGGAATCGCGCGCACCTGCGTGCGCGTGGCGGCGTCGTACACGACCACCGTCTGTTGACGCGGGACGAGCACCGATCGTCCATCGCTGGTGAACGTCAGCCGATACGCAAACGCTCCCGGCGCGATGAACGCGTCCACCGTCTCCGTCGCCAGGTCGATGATGGCGATGCCGCCCGTCGACGCGCTGCCGATCCACAGCTCGCGCTCGTCCGGCGAGAGTGCGATGCCTTCGCTCCTCATCACCGTCGGAATCGTGCTGCGCGCGACGCTCTCGGCGCCGGTCACAGGAATTACCGACGCCGAATGCGCGGAGATGTTGGCCGTGTACACGGTGTCGCCGGCGCGATTCACCGCCAGCATGTGCGTCTGCGGCTGATTCGTGCGGCCGACCCAGTCGACGCGATCCGCCACCGGGTCATACCGCCCCACCGACTGCGACCCCTCGGCCGTGAACCAGATCTTCCCATTGCGCTCGACGATTCCGTGCGGCCCCTTCAGTGGCGCGATCGAGACGTCCTTCACCTTCGTGCGCGATGCGATGTCGATCACCGAGAGCGTCGTCCCCTGCCCATTGCCATAGTTCGAGACATAGGCGCGGCTGCCATCGCGGCTGACCGCGATCTCGTGCGGATCGAAGCCGACCGAAACCGTGCCGAGGGGCGTCATCGTGGCCGGGTCGATCAGAGTGACGGTCGAGCCGCCGCGGTTCGCGACGAGCAGCGTGTCCGCATGCAGCGACACCGAGACCGCTGCGAGCATGAGGAAGCAGCGAAGCGTATGCATGCCGATACGGTCGCACCTCAGCGCGCGGCATTCCGATACAGAGCTGTCAAATCTGGCTGTTGTCCGGCGCTCGCGTCACCGCTCCCGCGCGCCTCGGTCGCCGTTCCATTGCACGTGCAGGACGACGGCAGAGGGACTGCGGCCGACTGACCATCACCCCCTCTGCCGCGCAAACCTCATTTCAAATTCTTCGCAAAGAACTCAACGAATTTGTCGAAGGGTATCTTGTCCATCCTGTCGTAGAGATCGACGTGATCGGCGTCGGGGACGATGAACAGCTCCTTCGGCTCGGCGGCCAGCCTGTAGACGTCCTCGGAGTAATAGCGCGAGTGGGCGTTCTCTCCTGCCACGAGCAGAATCGGTCGTGGGGAGATCATTTCGACATTTGCGTACATCGGAAAGTTGAAGAACGACATTGGCGTGGTCGCTGTCCATGCCGTCGTCGAGTTGATGCCTCTGCCGTGGAACCCTCTCGGCGTTCTGTAATAGTCGAAGAACGCGGCCGTCACAGGGTCGGCATCGGCGGGGAGGGTTTCGGGAAGGATGCGCTCTCCTTTGACGATGTTGTTCTGTGCGTCGAGCGGCACCTCGTGGTGTCCGACTGCATAAGAGCCGTTCTCTGCGTCGATCCAGCGCTGCTCGCTGAGGTGCTCCATCACCTGCTGGCGCTGCGCTCTGGTGTAGCTGTCCTTGTACCCACGGCTGATGCTGCGCGACATGTCGTACATGGAAGCCGTGGCGACCGCCTTGATGCGCGTGTCGGTGGTGGCGGCGGTCAGCGACATGCCGCTGTAGCCACAAATGCCGAGGGCGCCGATGCGGTTGCGATCGACGGCCTCGTGCAATCCGAGGAAATCGACGGCCGCACTGACGTCCTCGGTATTGATGTCGGGCGAGGCAACATTGCGCGGCTCTCCCCCACTCTCCCCAGTGAACGACGGATCGAACGCCAGCGTGACGAATCCGCGCTCGGCCATCGTTTGCGCATAGAGGCCGGACACCTGTTCCTTTACCGCGCCGAACGGCCCGCTCACGGCAAGTGCCGGCAGCCGATTGCCGCCGCGGTTCTTCGGCACGTACAGGTCGGCGGCCAGCGTGATGCCATAGCGATTTTTGAAGGTGACCTTCTGATGATCGACCTTATCGCTCTTAGAGAACGTCTTGTCCCAGTCCTTCGTGAGCTCGATCGCGGCTGCTCCACCCACTTGTGATGCCGACGCCTCAGTGGTGCGGCTGGAAATCGAAAGAGGCTGTCTCTCATTGCACCCTGCGAGGAGGGCGAAGCCGACGAGCGTCGCGGCTGGAAATGCTCTGCGGGTTCTATCGATGGTCAGGGATGGTGTGTTCGTCATGATTTGGTCCTTGTGACTCAAGAGTCAGCGGTGGTCTTGATGGCGCGACGCTCGTCGTCATTGGGGTCGATTCGAGACAGAGCTATCGCGGACTCGGCTTTCGCCGAGGTCTTTTGTGAATGTTCTTATCGCTATGTCGCTATGTGGGTGTCGCTTCTGATGCGGCGATCCCGTGTTCCCGCAGACGCTGAATGTCCTTTGCGGGTGGGCTTCCGAAGAAGCGTCCGTATTCGCGCGTGAACTGCGAGGCGCTCGCGTACCCGACCTGCCGGCCGGCCGCCCCGGCGTCCAGCATGCGGGAGAGCATCAGGCGCCGCGCCTCCTGCAGCCGGAGCGCTTTCTGATACTGCAGAGGACTCATCGACGTCACTGCCCTGAACTGCCGGTGAAAGTTCGTCCCGCTCATGTTCGCCCGTTTCGCGAGAGCGTCGACATCCACTGTCTGATCGTAGTGCTCCCTCAGCCATGCCACGGCCGTGGCGACACGATGCAGACTCGAATCGGTCTGTCCCAATTGTGCGATTCGACTCCCCATTGGGCTGCGGAGCAGGCGGATCAGGATCTCGTCGATCGCGAGCGGCGCAAGCAGTTCGGCATCCGCGGGGCTGCTCATCGACTGGACGAGACGCGTCGCCGCATCAATGACCGGGGCGTCGGCATCCGTGACGTAGAGAGCGCGGCTGTCCTTCGGCTGCGGGACGCCGTGCGGAAACACTTTGGACGCGAGCTCCACGATCCGCCCGGCATTCAAACCGATCTTCAGAACGAGGTACGGTTCGGCATCGCTGGCGCGGGTGATCTGCCAGGAGAGCGGGACATCGACGGAGAAGACGGCTACCTGCCCCGCCTCGTATTCGAAGATTTCTCCACCAATCAGAACGCTCTTCGCACCGTTGGCGACGATGCAGGCCGACGGCTCCTGAATGCCATGCATCGCCTCGCTGCTCGGCCGCGACGTTCGGGCCGCGAACAACCCGGAGCGGCGCAGGGCAAACTCGCCGTCGTGGGGCGTGTAGGCCATGAGCAATTTGGCGAGTTCCGTGGTGTCGGGTTTCGTGGTCATGTCGGTTTTCGCTCGTCGGTCAAGATAACGCCTGAACCGCGGAAAACCGTTGCACGACCCGACCAACGTTTTGCCTGATTTGCCCGTTCCGGTCTACGAAGACGCCGGCCGACCGCTCCGGTCCTTCTGGCGGCTGAGCCTCCTCAATACAAGCCTTGCTAAATTAACTCCGTCCATCCATACTCGTAAGCGCCCCCCCCAAAAGAACTCTGGCCGCCAGCCCCGCACTGGCCATGCGACCGCATCTGTACCGCATGGTAAGGAGTTCCACGTGACGATTTCCGCGCTCGACGAAAACGGCAAAGCGGTCGATTGGTGGTTTGTATACAAAATCCCGCAGATCAGCGGGACCGGCGCCGGCTCGGCCAAAGGATACGAATACGTTTATTACGATCCGAAGGTCGGCAAAGTGGTGACGTCGCCATACCAGCTCAGTGGCGACAAGGGGGCTCTCGACCTCACACTCGATTCGGTGTTCAACCATCCGTCGCAGACGGCCGGCTGGATTTTGTACAACGACGAGTTGCCGGACGAGGCCAAAGTACCCGCCAGCCAGAGCGACAACGGCAGCCTCGGGCACACGAAAGGCGTCCTGGCCTTCGACACGGCGTCGAACTCGGCGCTGTGGCTCCTCCACTCCTGGCCGAAGTTCGCGATGCCGGGCGCGAAGCTGATGCCGACGCCCAAATACGGACAGACATATCTCTGCATCACGCTCGATCTCGCAAACGCACGCGCGATTGCCGCGGTGATGATCAACCATCAGGAGCCGCAGGTCTTCAACTGCAGCCGCATCCCGAAGTCGATTCCGGCGTCGGATCCGCTTCGGCTGCTCACAGAGGCCGTCGAACCGAACGCCGCCGGAGACTCGCACGTCCTCGACTTCAAATCGCGCGGCGGCAAGGCGTTCAAGCTGATTGCGAAGAACCGCAAGTGGGGAGGCGACTTCTGGAATCAGCTCGTCGGGCCGGCACTGGGCGTCTCCATGGACGTGGAGACGTGGATCCGCGGCGCAATTCCGTCCGAGCACGACAGCGACGCCCCGGGCGCGCTCAATGTGAAAGGCAGCGACAAAGTCTTCGACATCAAGGCCATCGACCTCACTCCGCTCGGCGCGCCATGGAAATGGCTGGAAACGAAAGACCACGCCAAGTGGGGCATCGGCGTCGAAGGCGACTGGATCTGCGTCGGCGACATCAATCGCATGATCTCGCAGGAAAAGCGGGGCGGCGGCGCAGTCGCGTTTCAGGAGAAGGCACTATGGACCGCGTTGTCGAAAACGGACTCGCTGCAGCCTGAGGGACCTGTCAAAAAAGGGCCACCGCCGCCCCTCCCGCCGACGACCACGAAATCGAAGGTGAGCTCGAGCGGAAGGACGAAGAGCGACAAACCAGCCGCTACGAAAACGACCGTCAGGAAAAAGGCCGCTCACAAAGCAACGAAGGAGAGCAGTCGATGAGCAGCGTCGCGGCAACGCCCGCCGCACGAGCGACACTCGTCGAATCGATCCCCGTCGGACTGGAGTCATTACGGACCGTTCCGGGCGTGCAATATACCGAGGATGTGCTGGTGCGGCTGGTGGGGGCGGCGGAGAAAACGATCGACCTCACGGCGATGTACTGGGCCCTGCTGCCGGATCCGGCGAGCGCGGACGAGAAGGGTTTCAAGAGTGAGCAGTTCGCCGCAATGGGCGCGGGAACGGGAAAAGCGCTCTATGACGCACTGGGCGCCGCCGCCGCGCGCGGCGTGCGCATCCGCATCCTGCAGAGCCCCGGATTCTCCGGAGCCACACAGGAATCCGAGACGCTGCGTACGCAATATCCCGACGCGATCACGATCGCGCAGGTGCAGATGGGCGAATGGTATGGCGGCGGCGGGATCATGCACCAGAAGGTCTGGGTCTTCGACGACCGGCACATGTACCTCGGCTCCGCCAACATGGACTGGAAGTCGATCATGCAGGTCAAGGAGATGGGCATTGCCGTCGAGGACTGCCCGGAGCTCGCCGCCGACGCGACGAAGTACTTCGAGGGATGGTGGCTCTTCAGCGAGACGCCCTCGTCGAGCGCCGACGCATTCGACGAAGAGACGCGCATTTACCGCCATGTTCCGCCGTGGTCGCCTCTGATCGCTGAAGCGCGTCGCCAGACGTCGCCACTGGACGCCGATCAATTTCGTACGAGTTACAACCGCGATGCGCCGCTGCAGGTGCAGCTCGATGGTCAGCCGGCGGGGATCTTCCTGACCGGATGTCCGCACGAGGTGTGCGCTCCCGGCCGAACGTACGACGACGATGGGCTCGTCTACACGATCCGTGACGCGCAGAAAACCGTGTCGGTGAGCGTCATGGATTTCGGACCGGTCAGTCTCTACAGCCGCTCGGCCGATCCGGAGGAGAGTCTTCCGACCGACACGCCGGTCTGGTGGCCGAAACTATTCGACGCGCTGCTGTCCGCGGTCCTTACACGCAAGGCCTATGTGCGTCTGCTGGTGAGTAAATGGGCGCACACCTCAGCGCTCATCGAGCCGTTTCTGCGCGCATTACAGGCCGCGGCCGACGCGGGGCGCGGCGACAAGTACATGTCCGCGGGGCAGCTGGAGATCAAGCAGTTCATCATCCCGGGTTGGGACAGCACCACCGGCACGTACCGACAATACCCCGGTCACAGCCGCGTCAACCATACCAAGTACGTCGTCACCGACCGGCGGGCCAACATCGGGACGTCGAACATGACCTGGGATTACTTCGCCTCGACCGCGGGCAGCAGCATCAATACCGACGCGCCCGGCGTCGTGCGATCTCTTCAAGCCGTCTTCGATCGCGACTGGACGTCTTCGTGCGCCTGGCGTCTCACCTGAGAAAAGGAATGCAATGATGCGACTACGTGTGGCACTCGCCTCTCTCGTCTCCGTGCTGCTCATCGGCACCTGTGTTTCTCGTCCCACGGTCACGCCCGACGCCACCGTTCCACAAGGGCGACGTGCGGCGGTCGTGGGGGCCCCCTGCTCCGGAAGCTATCCCTCGTACTGGCAGGACCCGCGGTTCGCGCCGATGTGGGAGGGACAGACGATCACCAATCGTCCTCCAGCCGGCTGGACAGGGCCGGTATTCCGTCTGAGCGACCGTTTTCCGGAGCAGCCCGTCGACGACTCGGGAGCGCAGCCCTGGCGCGCCGGCCGGTACGACGCACTCTTTTCGGCGCAGACATCCCAGGACCGCAAGACGGAACTGGCGCGCGACTACATCTGGGCGCTCATGCGGTACATCCAGGAAGGCAACATCGACAGCGGTGACATCGATACGGATTGGGACATGTGCCGCAATCGCGTGCGCAACTGGTACCACATCCCGTTCCAGACGTACGACGCCTTGTCGGGGCGCGAATTCGTCCACGGCCTCACTCGCGAGGCGCCGGTGACGTTCAGTCTGCAGGCCGTGAAGAATCCAAGCGGCGGCGACACGGTCGCCACCACGGTATGGGCCGTGGCCTTCTACAATCCCACGGCCGCGCACACGCTCGGGAGAGTCTGGAGACCGAACGGAGCGGCCGCTGTACCGGCTGACGATCTCCGTTTCGAAGAGGGTGCGGTGATCGGGAAGCTCCTGTTCACTACAGCCAATGCGGCGCAGATGCCGGCGCTTGCGAACATGCCGGTATGGACGGCGAACATCAGCGACCCTGCCTTCTGCAACTGCAAGCCGAAAGCGGGAGAGACGATCTGCAGCATGGCGGAACAGAGCGAGCAATGCCCCCGGAGCACGACCCGATGGGCTCCGGTCACGTTGCTGCAGTTCGACGTCGCGGTCAAAGACGCACGAGCCCCGGAGACGGGCTGGGTCTACGGGACGTTCGTCGCCGACGGACAATACGCGGCCGGCGAGAAAAACCCTTGGAACCGCATTGCGCCTCTCGGTTTGATGTGGGGCAACGACACGCCGCCGCGCGGTCAGCTCGCGATCAATACGCCGCCCAATGCACGCGTGAGCGGATTCGCGGAGGAAGTGATCTTCCACGACGTGGTCAAACGACTGAACACCGGCGGCGGCGCGATCGTCACGAAGCAGCCCGGCCACCTCGGCTGCAATGGGCGCCTCAATGGACCCGCGGACAACGCCAACAGCTCCTGCATGAGCTGTCACATGACCGCCTCGGTCCTCGACAGAAACGAGAAGACCCCTCCGATCATCGCCCAGTTCGGCGGCATTACCTCCGAATGCGTACAGCCAAGCGTCAGTGACCCGACGACCGGCACTGACGCCTCGGGATCGCCGGCGAAAATCGTCAACGGCATTTCGTTCACAGAGATGGATCAGATCTACTTCGCCAATACCCAGGCGGGAGTGCCGTTCAAGGCCGTCGCGCAGACTTCGAGCGGTCCGCGGAACGTGCTGGGGACCGCGCCGCAGTACGCCAGCGGCCGCACGAACTGGATCTCGCTCGATTATTCACTCCAGCTCTCGATCTCGCTCGTACAGTGGAACGAATGGCAGCAGCACCTCGCCGCCGACCGCCCCGGCGTCGACGAACGCGACTTCGACGCCATCCTCCCCGCGCGCCACGACGACCCCGCAGCCCAGCACTGATTCGAGCAGCCGATGACCAGTCGCGGGGTACAGGCGTTTTCGCCCGCGACTGGTCCATCTTCGTGCGCCCGACCTTCGCTACCGCCGCGGTCAGCGTCATCCTGACCGCTCTGGACAGCGACGCCGCGGCCGGAATGGCCGAGATGGCGGAGCGGTCGCGGCGCGGTGCGGTTCGTCCAGCCGCTGCAGCCCATCGCGGCGGCGATCCTCAGCCACGTGTGACGCGACCCGCGCGCCGGCGCGCCGCAGTAGCGCGATGGCACAATCGCGTCTGATGGAGCAGTCATCAAACGCTTTCGGGACAGCGACGGTCCGCGAACGGTTCGATCGCGATGGCTGGGCGCTGGTTCAGCGCTTCATCACATTACGAGAGGTCGAGGCCCTTCGCAGGTCTTGCGACGAGCTGGCGCGGAAGGGTGCGCACCTCACCGCGGATGCCGAGATCGATGGCGCGCGCTATCAGGTGCAGACTGCGAGCGGCCGCCGCGGTGAGATCGCGATCGCTCCCGGCGCGCTGCGAAAGATCACGTTTGCGTCGTCCGGCAGCGTGGAAGTCGCCCTTCTCCGCAACGACCGGCGCGTACTGAAGCTCGTTGAGTCGGTCGGCGTGACCTCGCCGCGCTGGATCGTCGACCAGATCAACTTGAAGGCGCCGAGGATTGGCACTGGCTTTCCGTGGCATCAGGACACGGCGTTCGTCGCCTGGCAGCAGCGTGACGCGATCGCGAAATTCGGCGGGGCGAATCTGGTGATCGCCCTCGACCGCGCCGATGAGGTGAACGGCGGGTTCGAGGTTCTCTCCGGCACGCATTTGAGCGGCGCAGTCGACTTTGATTACGACACGTCCGACACGAACGCAGGCGTGTTCGACGAAAGCCGTCGCACGCTGATCCCGCTTGACCCTGGTGACGCGGTTGTCTTCCATCCGCACTTGGCGCACGGCTCGGGAACGAATCCCTCACCGCTTCCGCGCCGCCTCGTCGCACTGTGGTTCATCGGCGCGCCAGCCATCACTCCGCGTCGCCCGCCGCGCGATGCGGTTGGCGGGTGAAGTTGGGGCAACCTGGCGATCTACTAAAACGACTTCGGATTTGCGCGGCGATTCAAAGTGATCCGGGCTTGACCGACGTCGACTCGGCTCACCGCGCGCGCCGGTAGTGCATGGCGACCGCGCCGTTGCGGAGCGGATTCGCCGAGAGCAGCTCGAGTCGTCGCGTGGCGGGGAGGCCGGTCTGGTAAAGCGTCGGGCCGTGGCCGGCGATCCGTGGGTGGACGAGGAACTTGTACTCGTCGATGAGATCCAGCCGGTCCAGTTCGGTGGCGAGTTGGCCGCTGCCGAGGAGGACGCCGGCCGGGGTGGCGTCCTTGAGCTGCTGCACGGCAGTGCGTAGATCGCCGGTGATGTGGTGACTGTTGGTCCACGGAAAATCGTTTCGCGTCGACGACACCACGTACTTTGGCTTCGCCTCCAGCTTGACCGCCCAGTCGAGCAGCGCCGGCGGCGCTGACTGCTCGCCGCGTGCGACTGCCGGCCAGTAGCTCTCCATCATTTCGTAGGTGACGCGGCCCCACAGCATCACGCCGCTCTCGTCGAGGAGGCGGGTGAAGAAGGCGTGGGTCTCATCGTCGGCGATTCCCTCCTGGTGGTCGACGCAGCCATCGAGGGTGACGTTGATGCTGAAGGTCAGGAGTCCCATGCGGGCACTCTAAGCCGAATGCAGACAGATATGGATCTCGCGGGCGCACGCGATGCGCCGGGGTAGCATTAGGCGATGCCTTACATCCTGAACCGTTTCGGATTCAGCGACATGATGGATTCCCGCGGACGGCTTCGCGACCTCTTTGCCGATGATCCCGCGACGTTCGAAGACGCGGCGGAGCGTGCGGTCGAGTTCTTTCGTCGCGAGCTGGTCAACGAGCAGGGGCAGCCGGCATGCGCGCTGGTGCGTTTCTTCAAAACGCATCCGTACGCCGACCTGCCGGAGGATCTGCAGGCGGTCGTGCGCGACGCATCTCCCGACGCCGCATCGGTCCCCGACCTGCGCTGCCTCACGCTCATCGCCACGCGCGGCGATCAGCCCGACTGGAACTCGCGCCTCACGTCGCGCGGGCATCGGGCCATTCCGCTCATGAGCGTCGAGATGGTGCAGCAGGCGCCGATGATCGCGCAGCTCATCACGCAGCTCGGACTGCCGATCGCAAACGTGGTCCGCCCGTCACGCGCGCTGCTCCTCGATCAGGAGCAGACCACGCACAACGTCTTCTATGTGTCGCGCGCGCTCGGGAGCTCACACATCGTGGCGCAGGAGGAGTTCGTGGTCCGCTACGGCATTCAGTCGGTCCTCGGCTTCGGAGGACTGCTCGCATCCGGCGATCTGTTCGCCGTGATCCTCTTCTCGAAAGTGGCGATCCCGCCCGACGCCGCCGATCAGTTCCGCGTGGTGGGGTTGAACCTGAAGATCGCGATCCTGCCGTACGCGCGCAGGACGCTCTTCCGCCCTCACTGATCGACGCGCACCGCGAGCCATTCCTCGAGCTCTTTGCGCGTCGGCATCGCCGTCTGCGCGCCGAGCGCACGCGTCGCGAGCGCCGCGGCGGCCGACGCGAAGATGGCGGCGTCGCGCAACTGGCGGCCTTCCGCGAGCGCGACCGCGAGAGCGCCGACCATCGCGTCGCCCGCTCCGGTCGCATCGATTGAATGGATGTCGTGCAGCGGTAGGAAGACTTCTTCAATCCGAGAGAAGAACAGATTCCCCTCCCCGCCCGCTTCGATCGCGATCATTGCTGCACCCGACTCCAGCAGCCGCGCCGCCGCCGCACGTGCGGATGCGAGATCGCGCACATCGATGCCCGTCAGTGCGGTTGCCTCCATGGCGTTCGCCTTGATGACGGCCGCCGCCGCAAGAAGCTCACGCGGGAGCGTGCGCACCGGCGACGCATCGACGATCACACGCGCTTCGCTGTTGCGAATCGTTTCGACGACGAACAAGACCGTGTCGAGCGGGATCTCGAACTGCACGACCACGACACTCGCGCGCGTCAGGAGCGGCGCCGCGGCGACGATCGTGTCGCGGTTCACGCAGGCGTTCGCGCCGGGAAAGACGACCGTCTGCTTTTCGCCGCCGTCGCTTTTCTGAATAACGACCGTGCCGGTGCCGGCGGGCGATCGAACGACCGATGCGACGCTCACGTGTTCCGCGGCCAGTCGCGCCAGCGCGACGTCGCCCGCGGCATCGCTTCCGACGGCGCCGACGAGCGCGACGCTGCCGCCGAGGCGCGCCGCGGCCACGGCCTGATTCGCCGCTTTTCCGCCGAGTCCCTGATACGCCTCACGCGCCATCACGCAACGCCCAGCCGCGGGGAGTGAGGACGTGCAGAGGATGATGTCGGTGGCAATTCCCCCGACGCCGACGATCTCCGCTGCGCGCATGGACCGCATCGTAGCGCGCTCGCAATGAGGTGCCGCCCCACTGCGGCGGCACCTCATCGATGCGCGTTACTTCTTCTTCTTCGCCGAGGCTTTTTCCGCGGAGCTGGTGCTCGTGAACAGCGGGAGCAATGAGCCGTAGATGTGGCTCACGTCCGTCGTTGCCAGCGTGCCTGGAGCGGTGGTGCCGCTGCCGACTCGGTGGCAGGTGAAGCAGTTCGTGCTCGCGCCGCTGCCCGCTGCCTGCTGGTACGTTTCCATCGTGCTGTTGGTCAGGTAGCTGGTGCCGATCTCCGCGCCGTTGGTGTTCGGAGTCGGGCTCTGAATGACAGCCGGGTACGGCTGCGTCGGCGCGTAGCCGTTGAAGGTCCAGGTCGAGCCGACGAAGTAGTAGTTGGCGCGCACGTCGCCCGCCGCGAGTTGAGCGAGGACGCTGTTGTTGAGCGAGATGACCTCGGTGTTCGCGATGGCTGGCGTGGAGTCGTTCTGGTTCGGCACGCCGGTCGGCGCGACGCCGAACGGATAGACGCGCAGCGTGTTGCTGCCGCCGATGGTCTGGCCCGGCTGGGCGGTGATCGACGGAGCGTTGAGGTAATTCGCGCGGGCGACGTTGAACGGCCCGCTCGAGCCGCTCGCGGTCAGCAGCCACGAGCCGGACGTGTTCTGCCCGACGGTAGCCGTGACGCCGGCGTTGTTGACGTACTGGTAGCTGCCGTTCGGCGTGTTGTCGAAGTGCTCGAACGTCGACCAGATCATTTCCGGATGACCGTTGGACGTGCCGACCACGTGCACGCCGAGGAGGGCCAGCGTGATGAACTGCGTCCCGGTTTGCGTCCAGTTCGTCGTGCTCGAGGTGTTGTAGACCGGCACTTCCGCCTGCGTGGTGATGTACGAGGAGGGATTCGACAACGTCGAGGCGTCGACCCACGACATCTTCACCTCGATCGCCAGCGCGTTCGCGTCGGGGAACGTGACGCCGTAACGGGCGGCGTAACTGGTGATCTGGTTCAGGTCGGACTGCGTCGTGGGGAACTGGTTGTTCGTGTTGATCGCGCCGTTGGCCACGCCGGTGAGGAACCACGCGTACACGTCATTGACCGCCACGGTGTAGTAGACGATCGAGTTCTTCTGCGTGAGGAGCACCGCCGCGAGATTGCCGGCCTGCTCCGGGCTGACGTCGAGCACCGTGCCGGTCGAGTCGAGGACGATCGCGGTGCCGTCCGTCGTGAAGAAGCGCTGGCCGACGCGCCCTTTCTTCAGCGCGGCGCTGAGGACCGGCTTCGGACTGGCGATCACCTGGCCGGCGGCGTCGATGAAGCGGATCTTTTTCGTCGCGGCGTCGCGGGTGATCTTCGACACTTCGACCTTTCCGTTCCTGCCGATGACGACCGGTTTCCCCTTCGGCGAGAGCTGCGCGTCGGTGATCTCGACCGGGTGCCCCTGCCGGTCGATGACGACAGGCAGCCCATGCTCGCCGCGTTTGGATGGACGCAGCGACGCCTGGAACTTCTTCAGCACCCTGGCGTTCGCGAGCGGCGGGAGCTTCGACGCCGGCGCCTTCGCCTGCGCCTTCGTCTTCGTATCGGCGACGATCGGCGGCGGGATGATCGGGAACTGCGGGACGAAGCAAAGACTGCCGTTGTTGCACGAGGTGACGCCGTAGAAGACCGGCGACTGGAACACGCGTCCGTTGCCGCCGTAAATCGACGCCGACGGTGACGTCAGCCAGAGAAACATCTGTTCGGACCAGAGATAGAAATTGCAGTTGTTCGACGTATCGAGATTGAGACTGTTCGCCGGATTGACGGAGCCATTGAGCGTGACCGAGCCCGATTGGAACCATGGGGCGATGTTGGCGAGGCATCGCTGCTGAGCGTCGGGCGGCAACTTCTGAGCGAATCCGGCGGCTGCACCAAGAACAAGGATCACCAGGAACACGGGACGTACTCCTCGCATGCTTCCTCCTCTGCGTCTTCGGTTGTCCGGTTGGGGCCGTGACATTCTGCCATCGGGGTGGCATGCATGCAATAAGGAGAAGATTTATTGCCGCAGAACGAGGATCAACTCACCGTTTCCGCTTCGCTTTGAACGCGCGCGCTGCTTCGACCGCTTCAGCGGTCCATTCGCGCAGTTGCTCTTCGTCCTCGAGCACGTCCGGCGGCACCTCGAAGTACGTCTTGGACGACGTGCCGTCGGCATACGGCTGAAAGGCCTTGCTCCCCGCTTCTTCGTACCGCGCGCGGGTCGTGTCGCTGACCTTGTAATAGAGCGTGTCGTCGTCGACGATCGCGAAGAAGACGGAGTCGGCGTACAGACCGATTGCGCCGAACATCCTCTTCCACGTCACGCGTGCAACGGGTCGCAGTTGCTCGAGCACGAACTCGCGGAAATCGGCGCTGACCGGCATCGGCGAAGAGTATCGCAGAGCCACTCGGGCGTGCCGCGCGCTACTCAAACTGCACGCCGTAGTGCGGAGATCCATACTGCGGTCCAGAATTGAACTGAAGCGAAGCGAGGCGGTCCTTAGACTCGGCCGCTCATGGACAACGAGCGCAGCGCGGAGCTCGTGGCGCGCATCGCGGCCGGCGATCGGGCGGCCGAGGAAGAGCTCGCGCGGCGGTACATCGGTCCGTTGACCATCCAGCTCGGGCGGCTCACGCGCGGCGACGGCAGCGCGGCCGATCTCGCGCAGGATGCGCTGCTCATCGCCATCGTCCGCTTGCGGCGGCGGCCTCTCAGCGATCCGCAGGGCGTTGGTGGATATGTGCGCGGCATCGCGGTGCACCTGGTGATGAACGAGCGCCGCAAACGCGCGCGGCGGCGCACCGATGACGGCGTCGATGCCCACGTTCCCGACAATTCGCCCGACGCGCTCGCATCGCTGCTGACGCGCGAGCGGTGGCAGCTCATCGGCGAATCGATCGCTCGTCTGCCCGCGCAGCGCGACCGCGATCTGCTGCGGCGTTTTTACGTCGACGAAGAACCGAAGGAATCGATCGCCGCCGATTTCGGCCTGACCACGCTGCACTTCCATCGCGTCCTGTTCCGCGCGCGTGAGCGTCTCAAGAACTTTCTTCCGGCCTGCCTGAGATAACTCCCGACGTCACGACAGCTCTCCTCTACAACCGGTTCCCCACAATCGAGCAGAGAGAGATCGAGAAGGAGTGTGTCGTGATCAACATTCTCAATGTCCGTGTGTTCTTTTACGACCAGGACCGCAAGAGCGTGACGGTCTATGGCGATTTCGATGATCCCAACATGTATTACATCGTTCCGCAGCCGCAGTTCGCCTTGCGCGAGCAGCAGGGAATGCTCGTGCCGCAGTTCTCGCTGACGGAGTACAAGACCACCGGAGGCACAGAAGGCACGTGCGCCTTCACGGTGGAACTCGCCATTCCGGCCGACGCGAAACAGGCCGCGGAGCGCAATCTCCCGCCCGGCGCGCAGTTTGGGCAGTTTCGCTGGCTGCAGGCCGAAGCATTTCTCCGCTTCAGCATGGGAGGGCGTGAGGTGGTGCTGAACTCCGCGCCGTCGCTCTATGGCAACAACGAGGCGACCTTCGTCGTGCAGCTCAACGACCAGCAGGAGGTGAACACGTTCCGGGACGCCTTCAAGCCGGGCAGCGGGATCGGACCGACGCAGTTCCACATCCAGTATCAGGTGCTCGTGCTCTCCAAGCTGCCGGCGGTGAACGTCCGCGTCACGTACGACTCCGTCATCGCCGTCGACTATCAGAAGCAGATCGAGGTCAGCAAAAACGTGTGGGGGCAGGAGACCAGCCGCCGCGCGTCGATTCAGGAGAACCTCCGCAAGTCCGACGCGGGCGACGTGACGATCTCCTGGTCCATGCCCGATCCCGACGCCGAGACGCAGCAGCGCGTGTACGACTGGGCCTGGGTGACGCTCGAGAATCTCGTCTCGACGGCCATGGACGACGCCATGCGCACCGTCGGCGAGCGGAACTTCGATCAGTTCTCCCTCACCTCCACCGCCTCGTTCGCGCGCACCTACAACGAGAACCAGGTCATCGAATGGGCCATCACGCCGGGCGACTTTCTGCCGAATTTCACGCCGGAGATCTGGGCGCTCGTCTACCGCGTCGTGGAGAACCGGAGGCTGGTCGTGAACTTCACGATTCTCGACAGCCTCGAGGCCGCGGGCATCCAGTCGGTCTCGCTCACCATGCACTACCCCACCGCCGAAACCGGCAACACGTACCTCTTCAAACCGACCGGACCTTCGTCATGGACCGCCGACTATGACGGCACCAATCCGTTCGATCCCGCCTACTGGTACGAGTACACCGTCACGTTCAACGACGGCACCGATCCGTTTCACGAGGCGCGCATCGACAGCACGGCCACCCAGGTGGTCCTCCCGGTCGCCGACCTCGGCATCCAGACGGCGGCCTTCATCGGCAGCAACATCGACTTCGGGAAAACCGTCGACTTCGTGCTCATCGACTTCTTCTTCGCCCGCCCCGATGGGGAGAACACGGTCGAACAGGTGCGGATGATCGACAACATCAACGCGATCGAGATCGTCAGCCGGACGCACCTGCGCAGTGCGAACAACTACTCGTACCAGCTCACCTACGTCATGAAGAACGGCGCCCGGTATGTGGTCGCGCCGCGGTCGGTGTTCCAGCCTCAGAACCGGCAGCGCGTCACCATCGTCTCGCCCTTCGTCGAGCGGCAGGCCAACGTCTACATTTCCAATCCGACCGCCGCGGACCCGAAAATCTTTGCTGTCGACATGGTCGGCCGTTATGCCGATCCGCTGAATGATTTCAGCGGTCTCGAGAACGGGTGGAACTTCGAGCCCGACCTCGGAAAGATCTTCACCAGCGCCGACGATAAGTGGAAGTTCGCGGCCGTCGACAACGTCACCGGCAGCTTCATCGAATACAACGGCACGATCTTCTATGAAGACGGCAGCACGATCGACATCACCGACCTGGTGATCTCGCGCACGCCGTCGCTGATCCTCAACGCGACGCTGCTCCCCTTCACGGTGGAGATCGATCCGCGCAACGTGGCGTGGGACGAAGGCGTCGCATCCGTCGACGTGCACATGTTCCGCAGCGCGAAGGAAGTCTTCGAAGGTCAACAGGCCAACGAGGCTCTGGCCGGTGACCAGACTGCGATCAGCGTGCTCACCTTCCTCCCGCCGCCGAAGGACGGCACCGGCCAGTTCATGGCGGGCGCGAAGCAGTACTACACGTTCAGCCGTCCGATCGAGGAAGCGGTGTCGTACTTCTGGTCGGCGATCTACTTCCACACCGACGGCGCGACGCGATCGGTGGAGCAGGAAACGGCGAGCGTCGATCGGATCACCCTGCCGGATGACGGCACGTCGCCCGATCGCGTGGTGAATCTGGTCGCGGTTGCGCCGCTGCAGAGGCGACAGGCGGACGGCACGAGGATGCGTCGATGGGCGCGGCAGCGGTAGCCGGCGCGCTGCATCCCTCGATCGCGTATGCAATCCGCCTCGCCGTCCTCACGGGCTGCGCGGCGGAGGCCGAGGAGCTGGAAGCAATGGTCGACCGGCTCCTCGGCCACCACGACGTGTGGGACGGCAGCGACCTCGCGCGCAGTGGGTTGCCGTTCGAGCTCGCGTTCGCGTCGGCCGATCCACACACGCTTCGGATGACGGTGGACGCGTCGTCGGTGTCACGCGCGCTTGCGCTCTACGACGAGCTCGCGCCCGCACGGCTGCCGGAGGATGTGCGTCGCGCGATTGCCGCCGTGCCGCCTCGCTCCGCGTATCTCGGAGTGCGGTGGCAGCGGCATCATGTTGCCGCCGTCACTCCGCAACTGAAGCTGTACGTCAATACACACGTCTGGCCGCGGCCGCCGATCGACCTTCCCGTGGCGGCGCATCTCACGATGGTCGCGTACGACGGTGCGAGCGATCGCGTGGAGCGGTACTACCGCGCGGAAGCACTCGGCATCGGCGGCGTGATGTCGCTCCTCGGTGCGCGCGCGGCGGACGTGCTCGACCTCCTTGCCGAAGGCGTTGGAAGGCCGTTGAGAGGCGCGCTGCCGTCGTGCGACTTCGGCTTCAGCATTGCCGCGCGTCGCGGCAGCGGCGACGCACCACGCATCACGCTCTACGGATTCGCCGGCTCGCTCTTCGGCAGCGACGCGCGTTGCCGCACCGCCATCCTCCGTCTCGGTGATGCACATCGCTGGAGCTTTCCGCTTTACGAACGCGTGAGCGAGCCGCTGCGTGCGGCACGCGGACCGGCCATGCATCACGGCATGTTCGGCATCGTCGCCGATGCCGAGCCGTCCATCACCTTCGGCCTCGCGCCGCGTGCGGAGGTCACGTGATCCTCGACGACATCCTCGCGTGGCAGAGCGAGTCGGGCGCATTTCGTTCCGCGGTGACGCACGGCGGACAGACGTTCATCGACGAGAACGCGTTCGTCACCGCGCTTGTAGCCACCGAGCTCTCCGCGCTGAACGTGCCGGTCGGCGGCGCGCTCGATTTCCTCGAACAGTGCCGCCGCGACGACGGTGCGTTCGGCTTCTATCCGCGCGGCGCAGAGCCGGCGTGGATGGGAACGACGCTCGCCGCCGACGCTGACGACACCGCGCTCTGCACGCTGCTCTTTCTTCAGCATGGACGCATCACCGCGGCCGAAGCATCGCGCGTGATTGCCGACGTGCTCGATCCGCACCGCCTGCACTTCCGTCCCGAAGCGACCGGCGGCTGGATTCAGCGCGGCGCCTACCGCACGTGGCTCGACCGGCGCGCGCACCGCAATCCGGTCGATCTCTGCGTCAACGCCAACGTCGCCTCGCTGCTCGCCGCATCGCAGCAGCGCGGCGCCGCGTATGACTCGGCGTGGCGCACCGTTGCCGCGGGCATCGAATGGCTCGCGCGCAATCCGGCGCTGCTTCATCACCTCACGCCTTTTTATCCCCATCCGTCCGAGTTGCGCGAAGCGGTGCGCCGCGCCGTCGACAGCGGAGTCGGCGAGCTCGCGCCCGCGCTGCTCCGCCTCTCCACGCTTGTCGTCGACGACGCGGACGACACCACTCCCGTCTGCAGCTCGGAAGGCGGCGCCACGCTCTGGATCGCCGCCGCGCTCCAGCTCGCACGCCGCCTCCGCTCCGCCGTCCGCATCAACCGAAAGGAGATCCAATGAGCTCTCACGACACCGCCAACGTTGCGACGCCTGAGCCGCCGCAGACCGACGGACAGCTTCTGGTCAGCACCCGATTCATGGAGCAGTTCGAGGTCGTGCGCGCCGTTTCCGGCGGCACCGAGCTCTTTCCGTTCGCGAACTTCGCCGGCAATCTCGACGTCTACTCCGTCGGCACGAACAACAGCGTTTTCCGCATCCGCCAGCACTCCGATTCGCGCACCGGCTGGACGGACAGCGACCTCGGCATCGAAGCATCGCAACTCAGCCTGCACGCATTCGGCGGCGCCACGCTCGACGATCCGTCCATCTTCGGCGTGAACGCGGCTCGCCAGCTCACGCTCAGCAAATGGGACGGCACCGCGTACCGGCAAAAAGTCTCCCAGCCGCCGGCCGCCACCGCGAAGCTCGAGCAGTTCCTCTCCGCGCAGAGCGTGCTCGGGAACATCCACGCGAACGTGATCCTCGAGAACAACGAAGTGGGCACGAGCTCCATGAAGCCTGACGGCACCTGGCGGTCGGACGACTGGGCGCCCG
>DASVRB010000410.1:0-2721 GCA_036388835.1 Thermoanaerobaculia bacterium
CATCTCCTGCAGCGATTCGTAGCGATGGCGGTACTGCTGATCGCTGAGATGAATCTCGATCGCGCCGCTGCCGGTCTCCGAGACTTCCGATTCAGCGAAGAACGAGATCGCGACGTTGACCGTGCGCGAGCCGGGGTGGAAGAGATAGAGCGGCCAGAGGTCGAGAGTTCCCCCAGCCAGATCGGCGCGGACCGGCGCACGGACAATGACCTTGTGCATAGATGAAGGGCCGATTTTGCTAGAAGAGTGCCCGCTGCACGACCGGCTTGTGGCTGAGGTCGTTCGGCTCGAGCGCCAGTTGCGGCTGCAGGCGGGCCACGGCCGAGCGGAACTGCCGGAGCGACGCGCCGCGCAGCGGATCGGGGGTGATCGATTTCAGCTTCAGCGGGTCGAGCCACTTGCCGGCCTCGGAGACGCGGTAATCCAGGTGCGGTCCGGTCGCCAGGCCGGTCATGCCGACGTAGCCGATCACGTCGCCCTGGGTGACTTTCGTCCCCTTCTTCAGCCCTTTCGCGAACTTCGAAAGGTGCAGGTAGCAGGTGTCGATGCGGGAGGAGTGGCGGACGCGGATGAAGTTGCCCTCGCCCGGGCTGTAGCGCGCGTCGACGACCACGCCGTCGGCGGTGCTCATGACCGGCGTACCGATCGGCGCGCCGTAGTCGACCCCGTAATGCGGCCGGAAGTACTTGAGAACAGGATGGAAACGCTTTTTCGTGAAGCCGGAGGTGAGGCGCGGGAACTTGAGAGGCGCCTTCAGGAACTGCTTGCGGAGCGGGGCGCCGCTCGCGGCGTAGAAGCCGGCGCGGCCGTCGTCCATCTCGTGGCGGAACGCCTCGTACGTCGTGCCGCGGTGCGTGAAGCGCGCGGCGGTGATCGGGCCGTAGCCGGCCACGTCATCACCCGCGTACTGCTTCGTCAAGACGAAGCTGAACGAATCGCCCTTGCGCAGCTCGAAAAAGTCGATGTCCCACTGGAAGATGTCGATGAGCTGCTGCGCGAGCTGCGGACGCTCGCCGGCATCGCGGAGCGCTTCGTAGAGCGAGCGGTTGATCGTCGCGGAGATCGCGGTCTCCACGTTGCGGATCACGGCCGGACGCGCGTCGATCGTGAAGGTCTCGCCTTCGCGCACCGCGCCGACTTCACCCCAGCCCGTGACCTTCATCTGCACGGCGTCGACGGTGCCGGTCTGGTCGTAATGGAAGCGGACGAGGTGACCGGGACGGAGACGGCGGAGGTCGATGCTCTTCCCCATCTCTTCGGAGAGCTTCGAAGCATCCGATTTCGAGAGGCCGCCGGCGTTGAGGATCTGCCCGAGCGTGTCGTTCTTCTCGAGCGTGAGGATGAGCGCGTGCTCGGGGAGGTCAATGCGCAGCGGCGCGAGGTCCTGGTACCGCAGCGGCGGAAGCTGTGCGGCGGAGGCGCCGGTCGTCGCGCCGAACTCCGGCTGCACGCGAACGGCGGCGAGGAAAAGCGGAACGGCGAGCGGTAGTGCGAGCGCGGCATACGCCCGCGGCCGCCTGACCACCCCTCCCAAACGTCTACCCAAGGCGCGAAGTCTCGTCATCAGAATTACGGCGTGAACCGGCGGCGATCGTAGCAGAAGCGGGAGCTAGTTGCCGCTGGGCGGGTCGAACTGCAGCGTCTCGGCGGCGGCGGCCGGCGCTTCCGGCTGCTCGGAGCGGCGGTACGACGCCGGCACGATGAACATCGACGGCGAGGCCTGCGTCTCGCCGATCTTGGTCACCCACGTCTCGCGAGTGATGGTGCGGGTGGTCGGCGTTTTCAGGTTCGATTTGATCGGCAGATCGTAGCTCGTCCGGATCGTGACCACCTGACGCAGCGGGAAGCCTTCCACGCGGTCGGTCTCGGCCTCGATGATCTGGTCGAGCTGCGGATTGCCGGTGCGGACGCCGCCGGCGAGGAAGCTCTGGTCGAGTGCGCCGAAGCGTTTCGTGCTCCAGGTGTTGATCTCGGTGCGGACGTGCTGCTTGAGCGGGATCGCCTTGATGGTGAGGATGATGTCGTACGACATCGTCACCCGTCCGTGGCTCGCTTCGACGCCGGCGATGGTCTCGCGGTCGGGAAGCTGCTGAAAGTCGGTCTTGAGGTTCTCGATCTTGATGTTGTTCGAGGAGAGCGCGGTCGAGAGCGCGTCGTGGCTCACCTCGGTGTACCACTTCTTCACCGGGTCGACGAACAACAGGCGCCGGGCGTGGTCGGTGGCGATGACGTAGGTGCCGGGCGGGTAGATGTTGCCGGCGATGAAGTCGACGCGGCTGCGGGAGCCGTCGACGACCGCGCGCGCGGTCAGGTCGGTCACCGGCTGCACCTCGTCGTCCGAGGTGTTTTTTTGCATGAACTCGTACTGGATGGCTGCAAACGAGGGGGGCGCGATGGCAAGCGCGAGCGCTACCGTAACCAGCAGTGTTTTCATAAATAACCTCGTCGGTCCCGACAGTATACACGGGAAATTTTCGATGTTCCGGTGGCGGTTGAGCGGCGCATGTCCACCCCAAAATCGAAGGTGCTGTGCACGCTCGCCGTCTGCGCAATCGTCATCGGCGCGAGCCGTGCCGACGCCGCTCCCGTCACCCTGGCTCAGGTCATCAAGCAGGTGCAGGAGCAGCAGAAGCGCACCTCGACCCTGCAGGCCGACTTCCGCCAGGAGAAAGAGCTCGCGCTCATGGCCAAGCCGGAAGTCTCGACCGGCACCTTCACCTT
>DASVRB010000411.1:0-6203 GCA_036388835.1 Thermoanaerobaculia bacterium
GAGATGTGCAGCGGGCCACTTTTGCCTTTGCAGTAGCCGGTGGCCTTGCCGAGGATCTCGGCGAGCACGCGCCCCGGATCGGCGCCGCGCGCGAGCAGATGGCCGGCGCTGCGATGGTTGGTGAGAATCAGGTCGTCGGCGCCGAGCGCGCGGACCACACCGACCGCGGAAGCCTCCTGCCCGACCGAGGTGCACATCGTGCCGGCTTTGCCCGCGGCCTGGAGTTTTGCGGAGTTTTCCTCGAACGCGCGGATGAGCATCATCGACTCGAGCGCCTCCGCTACCTCGCGATCCACTACCGTTTCAAACGTTGTCACTGTCATCTCCTTTCGACCTGCGCAATGTAGGCGTCGGAGAAGAACGGAGTTGCTAAGAGTTCCTTATGAAGATCGGAAAAGATTGCGGTGCGACCACGTGTGCTGGTGAGAGTTCTTAAGAGAACGCTATTTCGGCTGTCATCCCGAGCGTAGCGAGGGATGACAGGTGGAGAGGACCCCTCAATCAACTACGATCGCGCACATGAAACCCATCATCCCCCCCACCGAGCTCGCGCAGTTGCTGCAGTCGTGGCCCGATCTCGTGCTGCTCGATGCGCGGCCGGGGAACGCTGCGTATGCGGCGTCGCATCTGAGCGGCGCGCGGCACGCGGATCTCGACACGCAATTGAGCGCGGCGCGCGATGAGGATGCGGATCCGGCGCGCGGCGGACGGCATCCGCTTCCGCCTCTCGATCGCTGGCTGTCACTCCTCGGCCGCTGGGGCATCTCGCCCGAAACGAAGGTCGTGATCTACGACGACGCGAACGGCGCGAATGCGGCGGCGCGTGCGTGGTGGATGCTGCGCGCGATCGGGCATCGCGATGTGGCGGTGCTCGACGGCGGTTTCGCGGCCGCGGTCGAGGAAGGACTGATCACGTCGTCCGACGAGCCGCGCGTCGATGCACAACCTCCCTACCCCGCCACGTCGTGGCAATCGCCGACCGTCGACATGGAGCGCGTCGACACGTTGCGCAATGACGATCGCTGGCGCGTGCTCGACGTCCGCAGCCGCGAACGTTATCGCGGCGAAACGGAGCCGATCGATCCTGTCGCCGGACGCATTCCCGGCGCGATCAACCTGCCATTCGCTGAGAACCTCGAGAACGGACGCTTCAAATCACCCGATGTGCTGCGCGCTCAATACCAGGAGCTCTTCGGCGCGACGCCGGTCGATCACGTCGTCGTCCACTGCGGCTCCGGCGTCACCGCCTGCCACACTCTCCTCGCGCTCGAACACGCCGGGCTCACGGGCGCATCGTTGTATGTGGGGAGTTGGAGTGAGTGGTGTCGGAATGAGAAGCCGCGCGACTGACGTCGCGCTCCTTCGGGCGCTCGAGGCGCTTAGGCGCGGAGGCGCTTGGGTGGTGTTTCGCTCGTCGCGTGATTTTCGTGACGCGACCAAGAAGCATGGCTCAGGCGACGCATCACCCAAGCGCCTAAGCGCCTCCGCGCCTAGGCGCCCCGCGCGCTAAATGCCCAACGCGCTGAGATCAATCTTCCCGTCGCTCACCGGCGGGCACCAGTAGAAGCCGCCGGTGACGGGATGCGAGAAGGTGAAGAGGCCGTCGACGATGCCGTCGTCTTCGCCGACCATGCGGCGCATCTGGCGCTCGAATCGATCGAGCGATTCGACGAAGGCGACGAACTCGAGGCCTTCCTGTTCGGACGTCGCCCACGGCATGGACCGCCGCAGCATGAAGGCCTCGGGGGTGAAGCTTTCCTGCGCGGTGCGCTTGACGTGCGCCGACTCCGGCGCGTCTTCGATCTCTTCGTTCGATTCGGCGCGGCGGCCGATGAGCTCTTCCCGCCGCGATTCTTCGAATTTGCGGAAGCGGCCGAGATCGTGAACCCAGCGCTGCACGGCCACGAAACTCGAGCCGGCCAGCGGACCGTCGGCGACGATTGCGGCTTTGCGTGCGAGCTTCCCTTTCGGATTCTCCGTGCCGTCTTCGAAACGGGTGAGATCGCGTCCCTCGCGATATTTGAAGGTGTCGACCGAATCGACGAGCAGGAACGCGTCGGCGGCGAGCTCGCGAATGTCATGGGTGAGATCGAACACCGCGCCGCGATCGGGACCGCGCAGCAGAAAGCAGAGCGCCTGCTGCGTCGACGGGACACTGCACGCCGGTCCGGAAAGCGCGGGAAAGGTGCGCAATCCTTCGATTTTTTTGCCGAGGGCGAGCGCGACCGGCTCGCCGATTCCGACCACGCCGCAGTCGAGGGAAAGACCATCGCGCAGACGTCGCAATGCCTCCGGAATGTCGGTCTCCGGCGCGATGCGAAACGTGAGGGAACGGCCAACGAACGGAATCGGCTCGAGAATCGCGGGCTGCGGGTCGTGCGGCATGAGGGGGCGGATTCTACTCGTACTTTTCGAGGCAGGCGCGTAGGCGCGTAGGCGCTTAGGCGCTTGGGTGGTGCTGCGCGCGTGGCGTGCGCGATGCGGCGGCAAGCATTCATCAGGCGATACGTCACCCAAGCGCCTCTGCGCCTAAGCGCCTAAGCGCCTCGTGTCATGGATGACAACAGCCCCCGGGCCGCATACCCGCTGCGAGCGCCGCGTCTCGTGAATCGAACCTCAGCGTGCAATTCCTGCAGTCCGCGTAATGGCAGGAGAGTCGATGAAACTTGCGCGATTGCACGTTCGCGACGTACAGCGTCGCCGGCTCGATCCGCGGCAGCGATTCCGATTCGCGCGGCAGCACCGTCGCGGGCGCGGGCAGCGGACTCGGTGTCGGCGATGTCGTTCCGACGAGCCTGATCGGCTGCTCCGCGCGCTCGACCTGAACGATGGGCTGCGCGATTCGCGGCGTCTCATGACTTCGATGCACTTCCAGGATCAACACGACCGCGGCGCCGATGACGAGGCACCAGGAGAAGGCGACCAGCGACTGCTTGTGCATGCCTGCAAAGACACGGAATCGCGGCGTTTGTGGCGCGAGTAGACTACGGCGATGCATGCATGGCCTGAGCTCCGCTGGTCCGAATGGTCCGATAGTTGTCAAACGCTCCAGCTCTGGACGCAGATCGCCGGGAAGATCCGGATGGCGCAGACGCCGCCGGTGAATCACTGGTGGCACGTCACGCTGTACGTCACGACGCGCGGGCTCAGCACGTCGCCGATTCCGTACGGCGCGCGGACGTTCTCGATCGATTTCGATTTCGTGGAGCACCGCCTGCGCGTGAGTTGCTCGGACGGTTCGGAAGCGGGTTTCGCGCTGCAGCCGATGAGCGTCGCGACGTTCTACCGGCAGACGATGGACGCGATGGCCTCCCTCGGCATCGAGGTGAAGATCCACACGACGCCGTCGGAGATCGCGAACCCGATTCCGTTCGACCAGGACGAGCAGCACACGACGTACGACCCCGATGCGGTGCACCGTTACTGGTGCGCGCTCGTGCAGGCCGACCGCGTGTTCAATCAGTTCCGGTCGCGCTTCATCGGCAAGGTCAGCCCGGTGCATCTGTTCTGGGGCGCGCTCGATCTCGCGGTCACGCGCTTCTCCGGGCGGACCGCGCCACGTCATCCGGGCGTGCCGATCCTGCCGGATGCGGTGACGCACGAGGCGTACTCGCACGAGGTGTCGAGCGCCGGTTTCTGGCCGGGCGGCGCGCTACCCGACGGCGGCGCGATCGAGGCGATGTTCTATTCGTACGCGTACGCCGCGCCGGAAGGGTTCGCGGACGCAAACGTGCGTCCCGAGGCGGCGTTCTACAGCAAGGAAATGGGAGAGTTCATGCTGCCCTACGAGGCGGTGCGCACCTCCGCATCGCCCGACGACACACTGATGGAGTTCCTGCAGTCGACGTACGACGCCGCTGCCGATCTGGCGAAATGGGATCGCGCGGCGCTCGAACGGAAATCGTGACGGCTACTGCTTGAACGTCTCGCAGTCGCTGATGCGGCCGCTGCGGAAACCGCGCTGGAACCACTCCATCCGCTGCTGCGACGAGCCGTGCGTGAACGTCTCGGGATTCGCGGCGCGGCCCGACATCTCAGAGATGCGGTCGTCGCCGACGGCCGACGCCGCGCCGAGGCCTTCCTCGACGTCACCCGCTTCGAGCAGCTTCCGCTGCGCGGCGCTGAACGCCCAGATGCCGGCGTAACAATCGGCCTGTAATTCGAGGCGAACCGAATATTCGTTTGCGTTGCGGCGATCGCTCTCCATCGCCTCGCGCACGCGGCCGGCGGTGCCGACGAGGTTCTGCACGTGATGGCCGATCTCGTGCGCGACGACATACGCCTGCGCAAAGTCGCCCGGCGCTTCGAAGCGGCGATCGAGCTCGTCGAAAAATCCGAGGTCGAGATAGACCTTGCGATCGCCGGGGCAATAGAACGGACCGGAGGCCGCCTGCCCGGTGCCGCATGCGGTCTGGGTGATGTCGCGGAAGAGCACGAGCTTCGAGCGCTCGTACGTGATCCCCTCCTGCTGCAGCACGGTGGTCCAGGTGTTCTGCACGTCGTCGAGCACGTCGGAGATGAATTCGACGCGCTGCTGCTCGCCCGGCGTCTGCTGCACCGGCGCGGTCGACGTCGGCCCGGCCGGTGCCGGTGCGCTCCCGCCGCCGCCGTCGAATAAGGCGAAGAAGTTCTGGCCCGTCAACAGGCTCAGGACGAGCAGGATCACGGCGCCGCCGCAACCGATCTGCGGTCCGCGGCCGAAGCCGAACCCGCCCCCGCCGCCACGACGATCTTCAATGTCTGAACTGACTCCGCCTGGTGTCCAACGCATGAATCCGGTGATAGCGAGGCGCGTGCCCGCGCGCGCGTCGCTGTGGAGCGGCGGGCTCTTAGCGCGCCGTTCAAGAGAACGTCGGCGGGCTCTTAGCCCGGCGCTCCACAAGCACGACAGGACGCGCGGGCATTACTTCTTCCATTCAAAGTCGTCAGTGGCGGCGATGAGGAACGTGCTCTTCGCCACAACGACGGGTCGCTGTTCGGATTCATCGATGATCTCGACGGTATGCAGGCCGTCGCCGAGTTCCTCCGGCACGCGCACTTCGCCGGAGATGCGGCCTTTGTCGTCGACCTTCAGGAACGCCTCGACGCGCATGTCGTCGATGCGAACAGTGAGCTTCGCGTTGCGCGGAAAGTCGTAGCCCTGCACGAACAGCAATCGGTCGCTGCCGAGGAGCGGCTGGCCCGGAATGCTCACAGACGTGGTGATGATCAGGTACGGCTGCGGCGCTTCCCCTTCGTCGTCGCGCTCTTTCTTCGGCTCGTTGTCATCGTGCTCGACGACAACGTATTTCTCGACATCCACCTCGGTCAGCTCGCGGGAGGTGGTCACCGCGTGCGCGAGCCGGCCGTCGTGCAGCAGGAGTGCGGTCACTCCGTTTTTGCCGCCGCCGTTGAATTTCTTCGACAGCGGTTTCGCGCCGGGAGCGACCGTGAACTCCGGCATCGCCTCTTCCGGTCCGTAGCGCAGCACGGTGGCGCCGGGTGTGACGCTGAGGCGCGTGAGGCGGCCCTTCGCGTCGAGATCGGCACCGAGCACGCGGCCGCGCTGCACGAGGATCACCGGATCGTCGGTCCATGAGACTTTGCGGATGCGCGGATCGGGGCGCGGGAAGAACCGGCAGTCGAAGATCGCGCAGATGTTGATGTCGCGAATGCGGCCGATGCGGCGGCCGCCATCGTCCGGAGACTCGATCTTCCAGAGACCGCGGCCGTACGACGACACGTAAACAGTGCGATCGGCCTCGAAGCCGAAGCCGGTGCCGTAGAGGATGTGCTCCGAGCCTTCTACGCGCTGCCAATTCGCGCCGGAATCGTTCGAGACGATCACCCCCGCGTCGCGCGTGGCGACGAAGATGCGGCCGGGCGTGAACGGATCGAAGGCGATGTCCGTCACCTGCATGTGGTACTGGTCGTCGTACATCATCAACGCGCCGTCGTCGGTGACGAGACGGGTCAGTTCGGCGTCGGTGGTCCAGCGCGCGCCGCCGTTGCGCGTGACCTTCACGACGCCGTTGCGGATGTCGGGAGCGATGATGAAGCGCGCGTCGCGCGGATCGACACCGAACACCGCGTGCCAGTCGAACTCCGTCGCGCGCAGGCCGAGGCTGCCGCCATCGGGGAGATAGAGCAGATCCGATTCGGCGAACGATTGCGGCGCCGCGAACGGATCTTCGAGACGAATGAAGCCGACGCGCTCCGTGCGG
>DASVRB010000412.1:0-3683 GCA_036388835.1 Thermoanaerobaculia bacterium
TGCGGTGATGGAGAACGCCATCGATCCGTACACCATGGAGCACGGCTACAGCGTCGCTCAGACCTTCATCCGCTTCCTCGAAAACCGCTACGGCGACAATGCCATTACGCAGCTAATGGCGGAATTCGCCAAAGGCCGCAATACCGACGACGCCCTGACCACCCTCACCGGCAAATCGCTCGACTCCCTCAATCGCGATTTCCGTCAATGGGGCTTTGCCAACAATGGCAATTTCGCCAGCACAGAGCCGTGGCCGTATGGGCATCTGTACAGCCCGGGAATCGATCCGCGGATTCGGGAAGGGTTTACGTGGGGGAGGAGATGAATTTTGGAGTGCGGTGGCGCAAGCCACCGCTTTCACTCCACCGCGGCGATGCCGCGGTGGCCGGCAGCTCCGCTGCCGGCAGTCAAAGCGGCGACTGGCGTCGCCGCACTCCATAGAACGATCTCAATGCACGAACTTGCGCCGGTTCTTAATGTAATCCGCAAGAATGTACTCGCCCAGTCGATCGGGTGACGCGTAGAACGCACGGCCGCGATTGATTTTCGAGAGTTGCTCGACGAAGTTCACGAGCATCGGATCGGTGGCGAGCATGAACGTCGTGATCGGGATTCCGGCGCGGCGGCAGCGGTCGGCTTCTTCGAGCGTGCGGTTGACGATCTTCATGTCCAGACCGAACGAATTGGTATAGAGCCGGCCGTTGTCGTGCAGCGCGGACGGTTTGCCGTCCGTGATCATGAAGATCTGTTTATTGGCGTGTTTGTGGCGGCGAAGGATGCGCTGTGCGAGCTCGAGCCCCGCTTTGGTGTTGGTGTGAAACGGGCCGACCTGCACATACGGAATTTCACTGATCGGCACTTCCGTCGCTTCATCGCCGAACAGCAGGACGTCGATCGCGTCTTTCGGATATTTCGTCAGGATCAGTTCCGTCAATGCCAGTGCGACCTTTTTCGCAGGCGTGATCCGGTCCTCGCCGTACAGGATCATCGAGTGCGAGATGTCGATCATGACCACCGTCGCACAATTCGAGTTGTGCTCGGTCTCGAACACTTCCAGATCGTCTTCAGTAATCGCGATCGTTCCGGCCGGATCGTTGTGCTTCATCGCGTTCTGCAGTGAGCGGACGGAGTCGATCGACATCGGATCGTCGCCGAAGTGATACGGCCGCGTCTCCGTCAGCCGCTCCGTCCCCTGCCCCGCATTCGGCACCGAGTGATATCCGGAAATCGATTTCTGCAATCCGCCGAAAATCTCATCCAGCGCATCGCGCCGGATCTGCCGCTCGCCGCCCGACGACAAGCGAAGGTTCCCCTCGCCATCCTGCCCGATCACGTTCTCCTGCATCAGCTGCGCGAAAAAAGCGTCGAGGTCGGTATTCGGATCGAGATAACCCCGCTCCTGCAGCATCCGCATCCACTGCATCGCCTCCTCAACATCCCCGCCACTCTGCAGCAGCAAATGATTGAAGAGACGCCGCAATCCCATCTCTTCCAGCAGCCGCTGGATGAGGTCAGGATCGAGATGGGAGTAGCGGGTGCGCATGGTTGGTCGGAATTGAAAATGAAAAATTGAAAATTGAAAAACCGGAGAGCTCTTTTGAGAACCGCGCTTCCGATCTTTCAATTTTCCATTTTCAATTTTCAATTCGCCCTGGCCCTCAGGCCTCGCCTCGCGGTCTCTTGCTCAGCCGTTCGATCCAGCGGGCGACGGTGGGGTTGTTGGGGAGTTTCTCGCGGGCTTCTTCGGCGGAGGCGAGCGCTTCGGCGTCGCGGCCGAGGACCATCAGGATCTGCAGGCGCAGCTCGACGAGCGACTGGTAGAGCGCAAAGTCGGTGATGTTCTGGCTCGCCATCAGCGAGAGCGCGCGGCTGACGAACTTGAGTGCGACCTCCGGTTTCGAGTCGTTGAGCGCGTCGGCGGCGAAGCGGTGCAGCATGCGCGGCGAATCGCCGAGGAACGACTTCGCGTCGACAAAGTGCAGGAGCGCCTCGCGGACCACCGCCTCCTGATCGGCAAACCAGCCGTCGCGGATGATCCGATCGATCTGGCGGGACAGCTCGGCAGGGATTTCAGTCGTGACTTTCGGCACGCCTGAATTGTAGTCGCGAGGGGAAGGCCGAACGCCGAACGCGCCGCGGCCAGCGGCGCGCACCACTGTCCATTCCCGGACAGTCGAGTTCCGCTACCGAACACCCGGCTCGTCCGAGGAAGCACGTAACGTCTGAATTGTCAGACACTTAGCTCTTCCAGAACCGCGGCAGCGGCGTTGCGTTTACAGCGAGGGACATGGACATCGTTCGGAACTCCGCAGCAAAGAAGAACTACCGGAAGCTCGCCGGCATCGGCGCGATCGTGGTCGCGGTCATCATCGCCACCGTCGCCTTTGCGCGGCTCGAGCCGGCCGCACCATCGGTCGATCGCAGCACCGTCGTCATCGATGACGTGAAGAGCGGCCCCTTCACCCGCGCCATTCGCGCGAACGGAACTCTGGTGCCTGAGAACATCCGCTGGATCTCCGCCTCCACCGATGCGCGTGTCGAGCGGATCGTCGTGCAGCCCGGCTCCGTCGTCACCGCCGACACCGTGATCATCGAGCTCTCCGATCCGCAACAGCAGCAGAGCGCGAGCGACGCCTCGTGGCAGGTGCGTGCGGCCGAAGCAGCGTACGAGGCGGCACGCGCGGAGTTGGAGAGCGAACGTCTCGATCGCGAGGCCGCGGCCGCCCGGTTGCGCGCCGAGCACGAACAGGCGCGTCTGCGTGCGAAAGCAGACGCCGACCTCGAAAAAGCGGGACTCGCCGCCTCCATCACTCGCCAACTTTCGCAGAGCGCGGCCGACGAGCTCGCGCGCCGCGTCGCCATCGAAGAACGCCGCGTCAGCACCATCGCGAGCTCACAGCGTGCACGCCTCGCGACGCTGCAGGCGCAACTCGAACAGGCTCGCTCGATGAACAACCTTCGCCAGCAGCAGACCGCATCGCTGCAGGTGCGCGCCGGCATCGACGGCGTGCTGCAGCAGGTCGGCGTACAAGCGGGCCAGCGCGTCACGATGGGCACCAACCTCGCCCGCGTCGCCGAACCGAATCGCCTCAAAGCCGAAGTGCGTGTGGCCGAGGTGCAGGCCAAGGACGTCGTCGTGGGACAGGAAGCGACCATCGATACGAGGAACGGCATCGTCAAAGCACGCGTCGCGCGCGTCGATCCCGCCGTCAGCAACGGCACCGTCGCCGTCGACCTCACCATCGTCGATCCGCTGCCGCAGGGTGCGCGTCCCGACCTCACCGTCGACGCCACCATCGAGCTCGATCGCATCGCGCAAACGATCTTCGTCGCACGACCGGTCGGCGTGCAGGAAATGTCCGCCGGCTCGCTCTTCCGCGTCGAAGGCAACGAAGCCCACCGCGTGAAAGTCCAGTTCGGCCGCGCCTCCGCCGAGGCCATCGAAATCAAGTCCGGCCTCAAGCCGGGCGACAACGTGATCGTCTCAGACACCAGCAATTACGAGCGGTTTGACCGGCTCGAGATCAATTAATCGGTTCCTCGGTTCCTCGGAGTCCCTCGGAGTTCCTCGGAGTGAGGTACCGAAGGAACTCCGAGGAACTCCGAGGAACCCCGAGGAACTCCGAGGAACTAGAGGAAAACAATGCCCACCGAATCACTCATCCAGATCCAGAACATGAGCA
>DASVRB010000413.1:0-4940 GCA_036388835.1 Thermoanaerobaculia bacterium
GAACGCGAACACGACCGTCGAGAACTCACTGCCGAGGCGGATGAGCGTCGAGAGCGCGGTCAGCGCGGTCGACTCGTCATCGAGATTGAAGGCCACGCCGAGCGTGGTCAGCGTCTCGTCCGGCAGCGCGCGGCCGAGGAGCCAGTCACGCGCGGCGGCGCGATTGCGTCCGGCCAGAAACTGCGCGACCACGCGCACCACCGAGCCGTCGAGATTCAGCGGCACGATGAATACGTCGAGGTGGCGCGTGAGGTATTCGGACAGCGCGTCGCCCGCGGGATACTCGTTCATCACCCGACGCCACCACTCCGCGATGTCGCGAATCGGTGCGTTCACATCGCTCATGAAGAGGCGCGCCACCGCCACCGCGAGCTGCGTGATGCCGCGAGTGTCGGGTGCGCTGCGCGTGATGTCGCCGGCGGTCGCCTGCAGGATGTCGCGATAGACGCGATCGGGCGCGGTGATCGGGAGGATGTAGACGAACCACGCGTGCTCGTCCTGTTGAATCCAGCGGCGCACGCGGTTCAGCAGGTGCGTCTTGCCGGAGCCCGGCTCGCCCGAAAGGAGGAGGCCGTGTGATTGCCGCGACGAGCGGACGTCCGCGATGGTGCGCAGCACCTGCTGGAACGCGTCGTCATTGATCGCCGGCACGTCGGACGCGATCGAGCGTGTGTCCCACGCCGTGTCGACGCGGTTCTGCAGAAACGGATTCCGAAGCGTACGGCGGAGGGTCTGAAGGGCCTCGAGCATGAGGGGTCTCCGATCAGCGGAGGCCGATGGCGCTGAAGTAGCCGCCGCGGCCGTCTTCGATCATGGCGTCGCGTTCGGCGGCGCCGAGCAGCGATGGCGTGGGATGCGATTGCAACTGCACCGTGCCGCGCGCGAGCAGGCCGAGCACGGCACGATCGAACGATGGCTTGTCTTTGTACGAATCGGCCAGCGCGGTGCGCAGATGGGGGAGGTAAACGAGCGCGCCGTCGGGATTGAGCTCGCGAATCGCCGAAACGATCGCGTCGCTTGATTGCGCGCTTGTCGTTGCCGCGGTCGTTGCACCGAGCAGCTCGAGCAATGCGCGCTGCGCATCAACTTCACCGATCCCGAGCTTTTTCGCGCTCGCGAGGAGGCGGGCCAGTTCGGGACGGAGGAGGTCGGAAGCGGTCGGTGCATGCGCGGCGTAACGAATGACGCGATGCTGCTTCGGATACGCATGCAGCTCGCCGCTCGCGACGAGGTCGCGAATGGCTTCACGAATGCGCGTCGACGAGGTGCGCAATTGCTTCGCGAGCTGCGCGACCGTGAGCGCTTCCTCCTGCGTGACGCGCACGATGCGCTCGTGCAGCGTCCGGTCGGGTTGCGCCGCATAACGCCGCCCGATCCGGAACAACCGTTTCGCGTCCGCCAGCGCCGCGACGATCCCGGTCAGCGCTTTCGCCGCCGGCCGCAGCGCCTTCGGCATCGCCCCATGGATCTCCCGCACCGTCACCGGCCGCCGCTCCGACGTAATCACGTCGAGCACGAGCGTCTCCAACTCAGCCGATGAAATTTGCGGTTTCGACGTAGCCATGCGTGCGAGGGACGAGAGTGTAGTGCTCCGTGCGGACCTCCGCAATTCGGGATTTACGCTCCCGGCGCGAAGATCGCGGCTTTGCTTCATGCGTGACATTTCTCGCGATGCGTACCGCGTAGAGAAGACACGCGCGACAGCGATTTGTGGCGCCGGGCGATTGACAATCCCCACAATGTGCCCGTACCCTCTTCCGCTCACATGACCCGGAAATTCGATTCGCCCGCCTTGAACCGCCGCGCTTTCTGCGTGTACGGCGGTCGTCCGCGTGCAAATCCCTAGGGTCGCGACTCATTGCTTTTCAACCGAGCGACCCTTCACCGGGTCGCTCTTTTTTTGGTCTGACGAAAATGCTGCTGACAATTACTACGACTCATCAACCGGCCACCGACCTCGGCTATCTGCTGCACAAGAACCCGGCGCGTCTGCACCGGATCGACGTAACGTTCGGAGAGGCCTATGTGGCTTATCCGGAGGCGACGAACGACCGCTGTACGGCCGCTTTGATCGTCGACGTCGACACAGTCGGGCTCGTTCGCAAGCGCGAGGGCCTCGGCCAGTACGTCAATGACCGGCCGTACGCCGCCAGCTCGTTTCTGAGCGTGGCCATCGCGAAGGCATTCGGTACTGCGATGTCCGGCCGTAGCAAGGACCGGCCGGAACTGGTCACGACACCCATGCCGCTGGAGATCCGCATAGCCGGTCTGCCTTGCCGCGGCGGCGAGTCGATCCTGCGACAGCTCTTTGAGCCGCTCGGCTACACGGTCGAGGCGGAGCAGCTCGCGCTCGACGCCAGTTTCGCCGAGTGGGGCGCGAGCCGCTATTTCAACGTGACGTTGCGCGGCAATCTGACCGTGCATGACGCGTTGTCGCACATGTACGTCTGCATTCCGGTCCTCGATGCCGACAAGCATTACTGGGTCGGCGATGACGAAGTCGAAAAACTCCTCCGCCACGGAGAAGGGTGGCTCGCTGCGCATCCGCATCGCCATGCAATTGCGCGCCGCTATTTGAAGAATCGTCCGCATCTCGTGCGCGAGGCGGTGCTGCGCCTGGTGCAGGAAGACCCGGACGAGGAAGAGGAGAAGCAGGATACGAAGGCGGAGGAAGAAGCAAGCATCGAGACGAAGATCAGCCTCAATGAGCAGCGCATGACGCGCGTCATGGAGGTTCTGCAGGAACACGGCGCGGCCACTGTGATAGATCTCGGATGCGGTGAGGGCCGTTTGCTGCGCGCACTGCTCAAGCAGCAATGGCTTACGCGTGTTGCCGGTATGGACGTTTCGTCCCGCGCATTGCAGGTCGCCCGCGAGAAACTGCACGTCGACCGTCTGCCGCCGCGCCTCGCGGAAAAGTTTTCGCTGTTTCAAGGCTCGCTGATGTACCGCGACAAGCGGCTGCGCGAATATGAAGCCGCCACGGCCGTGGAAGTGATCGAGCACCTCGATCCGCCGCGACTGACGGCCTTCGAACGGGTGATTTTTGGCGAAACAAAACCGCGGCTGCTGATCGTCACCACACCGAATGCCGAGTACAACGTCCGCTTCGAATCGCTGCCTGCCGGCCGCATGCGTCACCGCGACCATCGTTTCGAATGGACCCGCATTGAATTCAGAAACTGGTCGGAACGCGTGGCGGGTGAATACGGCTACACGTTCCATTGGCTGCCGGTAGGAAGCGACGACCCCGAAGTAGGACCGCCGACGCAAATGGGAGTCTTCACGCGAGGCGCTTAGGAGTGCGGTGGCAAAGCCACCGCTCTTGTGAGCCTCGACGGAAGCCGTCGCGTTCCAGCAAAGGAATCACACAATGCACATCAAAATCCCCGAGCTTTCGCTCGTCACGCTCATCGGCGTATCCGGCTCCGGCAAGTCGTCGTTTGCGCGGAAGCATTTCAAGCCGACGGAAATCCTTTCGTCCGACTTCTGCCGCGGGCTCGTCTCCGATGACGAGAACGACCAGACCGCGTCCAGTGATGCGTTCGACCTGCTGCATTACATCGCCCGCAAGCGGCTCGCACGTGGCCAACTCACCGTAATCGACGCGACCAATGTCGATCCGGCGAACCGCAAGCACATCGTTGCGATCGCGCGGGAGTTCCATGTGATCCCCGTTGCGATCGTGCTCGACCTGCCGGCGAAGCTCTGCAATGAGCGGAACGCCGGCCGTCCGGATCGGACGTTCGGTGGGCACGTCGTGCGTAATCAGCAGAGTCTCATGCGCCGCTCCCTGCGCTTTCTCGGCAAGGAGGGATTTCGTCACGTCTTCACTCTTCGCTCCATTGAAGAAATCGATAGGGTCGAGATTACGCGCGACCCGCTTTACAACAATCGGAAGCACGAGCACGGCCCGTTCGATCTCATTGGAGACATTCACGGCTGCTTCGACGAAATGACGGCGCTCCTGCAGACGCTCGGATACGAGCTCAGTCCGGACGGCGCACGTCATCCCGAGGGGCGTAAAGCGGTGTTTCTCGGCGACATGGTCGATCGCGGGCCAAAGACGCCGGAGGTGCTCGATCTCGTAATGAAGATGGTCGAAAGCGGCAACGCGCTCGCGGTGCCGGGCAACCACGACATCAAACTGATGCGCGCGTTACAGGGGAAGAACGTAAAGGTCACGCACGGCCTCGCCGAATCGCTCGAGCAGTTCGCGCAGCGTACGCCCGAGGATCGTCAGCGGGTGACGGCGTTCATCGATTCGCTGATCAGTCACTTCGTCTTGGACGACGGCAAACTCGTGGTCGCCCATGCGGGAATGAAGCAGGAAATGCAGGGCCGCGGCTCCGGACGCGTGCGTGAATTCGCATTGTTCGGCGAGACCACCGGGGAGACTGACGAGTTCGGATTGCCGGTGCGCTACAACTGGGCGGCCGATTACCGCGGCCGCGCGATGGTCGTGTACGGCCATACGCCGGTCGTCGAGCCTGAATGGGTGAACGGCACGATCTGCATCGACACCGGCTGTGTTTTCGGCGGCAAGCTGACGGCGCTGAGATATCCGGAACGCGAGCTCGTGTCGGTACCGGCGGCGCGCATGTATTACGAGCCGGTCAAGCCGGTGCAGCGCACGATCGGCGATGCGCATGCGTCACTGTCGACGCAGCAGGATCTCGACGAGGTTCTCGATTTCGACGATGTTGCCGGCAAGCACATCATCGATACGAGCCTGCGGCAGACGGTGACGATTCGTGAAGAGAACGCGATGGCTGCTCTCGAGGTCATGAGCCGTTTTGCCGCGAATCCGAAGTGGCTGGTCTATCTCCCGCCGACGATGTCTCCGAGCGACACATCGAAGCGCGAGGGATTGCTCGAGCATCCGGACGAGGCGTTCGCGTACTACCGCGCCGAGGGCGTGACGAAGGTCGTGTGCGAAG
>DASVRB010000414.1:0-2365 GCA_036388835.1 Thermoanaerobaculia bacterium
CGCCGCCGGTGGAGCGCGCGCGTTTGTTCTTCCGCTATCGGCATCTGCTCGAGGAGAACTTCGATCAGATCTGCCGGAGCGTTTGCCGCGAGCATGGCAAGACGATGGCGGAAGCGCGCGGCAGCGCTTACCGCGGGCTCGAGAACGTGGAGTATGCCTGAAGCGCTCCGACGTTGCTCATGGGCGACACGCTGGAGAACCTCGCCCGCAGCGTTGATTGCGAGACGATGCTGCAGCCGCTCGGCGTCTGCGTCGGCATCACGCCGTTCAATTTTCCCGCGATGGTGCCGATGTGGATGTTCCCGCTCGCGCTCGTCTGCGGAAACACGTTCGTGCTGAAGCCGAGCGAGAAGGTGCCGCTGACCGCGCTGCTCATCATCGAGCTGCTCGAAAAAGCCGGGTTGCCGAAAGGCGTGCTTAACGTGGTGCATGGCGGCCGCGAATGCGTCAACGCGCTGCTCACGCACCCAAAGGTGAAGGCGATCTCGTTCGTCGGCTCGACACCGATCGCGCGGTATATTTACGAGACCGGGACGCGCCACGGCAAGCGCGTGCAGGCGAACGGCGGGGCGAAGAACTACATCGTCGTCATGCCGGATGCGGATGTGAAGAACACCGTCGAAGCGCTCTCGACCGCGGCGTTCGGTTGTGCCGGTGAACGTTGCATGGCCGGCTCGACCGCGCTCACCGTCGGCAAAGCGGCCGATCATCTTCTGCCGTCGCTAGTCGAAGCCGCGCGCAATATCCGCGTTGGCCCCACTGACTCAGAAGCGCAACCAGACATGGGGCCGGTCATCACCGCGCAACATCGCAATCGCGTGATGGAGCTCGTGGCCAGCGGCGAGAGCGAAGGCGCGAAGATCATCGCCGATGGTCGCAGCGTGCAGGTGAACGATGCGCCTAACGGATTCTTCCTCGGTGCTACGATTGTCGATCAGGTGCAGGACGAAATGACGCTCGCCCGCGAGGAGGTCTTCGGCCCCGTGCTAAACGTCATGCGCATGGACGATCTCGATCACGCCATCGAAGTCGCCAATCGCTCCGCCTACGGAAATGGCGCGGCCATTTTCACCAACTCCGGAAAAGCCGCGCGCGAGTTCAAGCATCGCGTCAAAGCGGGCATGGTCGGTATCAACGTCGGCGTGCCGGCGACGATGGCGATGTTTCCGTTCACCGGCTGGGACGAGTCGTTCTACGGCGACCTGCACATCCAGGGCAAAGAAGGCGTGCAGTTTTACACGCAGCAGAAGGTCGTGACCACGCGCTGGTTCGGCGAAGGCGTCGGTGACGTTTGGAAAAAGTGAGCGAGGCTGCGGCATGAACCGCCGCGATTTCGTCCGCACCACCATCGGCGCCGGCCTCGCCGCGACCGCCTCTCGCACGTTACGCGCGCAGCAGGCGCCGAACGTCATCACGAACAAGTCGGTCAGGCCAGTCGTGATCGCCTCGGCGAACGGCAACAAGTTCAAGAACGGCGGCGACATGACCTGCGTGCAGAAGGCGTGGACGCTCATGACGCAAGGCGCGGACGTGCTCGACGCGCTGATCGCGGGCGTAAACATCGTCGAGCTCGACCCGCTCGATGACAGCGTTGGCTACGGCGGTTTGCCGAATGCCGATGGCGTGGTGCAGCTCGACTCATGTTGCATGCACGGGCCGAAGAAGCGCGCCGGCGGCGTGGCCTGCATCGAAGGCGTACGTACTCCGTCGTTAGTCGCGCAGAAGGTGATGGAGATGACGGACCATCACCTCATCGTGGGCAAAGGCGCGCAGGAGTTCGCACGCAATATGGGCCTGAAAATCGAGGACGACCTGAACACGGACAACTCGCGCCAGAAGTGGCTGGAATGGAAACGCCGGATCGATCCGCAGCATTATCTCGATCCGCAGAAGCGCGCGGAAGCCGGGCGCCGCGCGCTCGACGAGATGCTCGCGGAAGGACTCGTTAGTCGCGAGCACGTTTACGGCACGATTAACTGCGACGGCGTGAACGTGAAGGGCGAGGTCTGCGGCGTCACGACGACGAGCGGTCTGGCGTGGAAGATTTCCGGCCGCGTGGGCGACTCGCCGATCCTCGGTGCGGGTCTTTACGTAGACGGGCAAGTCGGCGCGGCGGGCTCGACCGGTCGCGGCGAAGCGAACCTCTACAATCTTTCCTCTTACCTGATCGTCGAGAACATGCGGCGCGGGATGGCTCCGAAAGACGCGGGCCTGGACGCCTGCAAGCGGATCGCCGCGAACACGGTCGAGAAGCGGCTCCTGAACAGCCGCGGCCAGCCAAACTTCAACGTCAACTTCTACGTCTTGAACGCGAAGGGCGAATACGCGGGTGTGGCCTTGTTTCAGAGCAACTTCGCGGTTTGCA
>DASVRB010000415.1:0-4776 GCA_036388835.1 Thermoanaerobaculia bacterium
TGCCCGGCTTGAAGTACGGGATTTTCTTTGACGGGACTTCCACCTTCTCGCCGGTTTTCGGATTGCGGCCGGTGCGTGATTTGCGGCTGCGCAGGCGGAAGCTGCCAAAGCCGCGGAGCTCGATTTTCTGGCCGGCGCGGAGCGAGTCGACGATCGAATCGAAGACTATGTTGACGATGGTCTCGGCCTGCTTCTTGGTGAGCTGCACGACGCGCGCGACCTCGTCGACCAGCTCGGCCTTGGTCATTACGCCGGAGTTCAGCTCGATCGTATCCGCGTCGTCATCGTGCTCGTCCTGCTCGAGATCGAAATCGTCGTTTTCGTCCAAGGCTTCTCCTCCTGGCGTTACCACTTGTAGAGAAACTGCGGCAGGCGCCGGCTGATGATGCGCTCGAGCGCGGCGTTGGCCTCGCCGCCGGTGAGCAGCTCGAGCAGCCGCTCTTCGCGGGGCTTGGGCCAGAGCTTCGTCGGCTCGCCGTCGATGCCCGCGAGTTTGCCGGCGGTGCGGACGGCGTCATCGATGCTGCCCAGCTCGTCGATCAGCTTGAGCTGCAACGCCTGCTCGCCGGTGAAGATGCGGCCGTCGGCGAGGCGCGCCACTTCCTCTTGCTTCATCCTGTTGCCGCGTCCGCGGGCGACGTCGCGCACGAACTGGCTGTGCAACTGCGCCACGATGGTTTGAAAGTACTGTCGTTCCTGCGGCGTCAGTTCGCGAAACGGCGAGCCGGCGTCCTTGAGCGCGCCGCTGGTGATCGTCTCCGGCTTGAGCTTCGCCCACTGCACCAGTTCCTTCATGTCGAACCACTGCAGGATCACGCCGATGGAGCCGGTGATCGTGCCGGGATTCGCAACGATCTGGTCGCAGGCCGCGGCGATGTAGTAGCCGCCGGAGGCCGCGACGCTGTCGAGCGAGGCGACGATCGGCTTGTCCGACTCTGCCCGCGCATGACGGATCGCGGAGTAGATCTCCTGCGATGGCGCGATGGCGCCGCCGGGGCTGTTGATGCGAATGACGAGCGCTTTCACGCTCGCGTTTTCGGAGTATTTCTTGATCGCGTCGACCGTCTCGCGCGCTTCCATGATCTCGCCTTCGATGGCGATGACCGCGACCTTGTCGCCGAGCGAGATGTCGTTGTCGCCGTCCATCATCGCGGCGATCAGAACGCCGATGAAGAAGGCGCCGACGACCACGATCGCGCAGCCGGTCAGCGCGCCGAGAAAGAACGAGCCCGCGCGCGATTTACGCGGCGCAGGCGGCGGCTGTGGCGGCGCAACTGTCTGCGGAGACTCGAGCTCGGACATGGATCCTCGACTCAGCTCTGCTGCGGGTTCGTCTCCGGCGCGTTGCCGTCAGCGTCGGCGGCATCGGTAACGTCGGAATGCGCACCCTGATCGGCAGAACCGGCGAGCTGCGCGCGCTCTTCATCAGTGAGCGGTTCGACGTCGCGAGTGGTGAGGCCGATCTTCCGCTCGTTCGGATCGATCTTGATGATCCGCGAGCGCATCGCGTCACCGACCGCGAAGCTCTTGTCGAGTTTCTGCCGCGGGTCGCGCTGCACTTCAGAAACGTGCGCCAGCCCTTCGACACCGTCCGCGAGACGAATGAAGAGGCCGAAGTCGGTGATCTTCGAGACGACGCCGACCACTTCGTCGCCGAGGTTGTGCTCTTTCGCGAAGTTGTCCCACTCGTTCGGCAGGAACTCGCGGATCGACAGCGACAGGCGCTGATTGTCGCCATCGACGTTGATCACGCGTGCTTTGACAGTGTCGCCCTTCTTGAGCACTTCGCTCGGGTGCTTGAGGCGGCGGTGCCACGACATGTCGGAGATGTGAATCAGTCCGTCGATGCCGTCTTCCACTTCGACGAAGGCGCCGAAGTCGGTGAGATTGCGAACGCGTCCTTCAATGACCGTTCCGACCGGATAACGATCGGAAATCGTGTCCCACGGATTTTGCTCGAGCGCTTTGAGCGACAGCGAAATCCGGCGATTGGCGACATTGACGTCGGAAACGACCGCCTCGACCAGGTCGCCGATATTGAGCATTTTTGCGGGATGGCGGATTTTCTTCGTCCACGACATTTCGCTGACGTGGATCAGTCCTTCGACGCCGTCTTCGAGCTCGATGAACGCGCCGTAATCGGTCAGTGAAACGACATTACCTTTGACCTTGCTGCCCAGCGGGTAGCGGTCTGCAACGTCGAGCCACGGATCGGGAGATTTCTGTTTGTAGCCGAGCGAAACGCGCTCTGAGCCCGGATCGAATTTCAGGACGATCACTTCGATCTCGTCGCCGACATTGAAGTACTCGGACGGATGCGTGACGCGGCCCCAGGAAATGTCGGTGATGTGCAGCAGACCGTCGACGCCACCGAGATCGACGAAAACGCCGTAATCGGTGATGTTCTTGACGATGCCGTGGGTGAGCTCCCCTTCGCGCAGGCGCTCGAACGTCGCGCTCTTGGCGGCGGTCTGCTCGACTTCCACAATGGCGCGGCGCGACAGAACGATGTTCGTCCGTTTCTTGTCGAACGACACGATCTTGAACTTCATCTCGTGTCCGCGCAGTGCGTCGAGGTTCTTGACCGGCTTGGTGTCGATCAGCGATCCCGGAAGGAAGGCCTTGACGCCGCCAACGTCGACAGCGAGGCCGCCTTTGACGCGGTCGACGACGCGGCCACTGATCGGCGCATCGGCTTTGAACGCCGCTTCAATGTCGTCCCAGACCCGCATACGCGCCGCTTTTTCGCGTGACAGCGCGACATAGCCGGACGAGTCTTCGAGACGCTCGATGAAGACTTCGATTTCGTCGCCGCGTTTGACTTTGACGAGGCCGTCGAACCCGGTCACTTCACCGACCGGCAGGAGGCCTTCGGATTTGTAGCCAATGTCGACGACGACGTCGGACGGGGTCACTTTGATGACACGGCCCCTGATGATCTCGCCCTCTGTCAGCGATGGTTTGCTGTAGAGGTCGAGCAACTCGTCCATGCCGAGGTTCTCCAGATTTCCGGAGTCCGCCTGACGCGGCTCATTCTGCTTCTTGGACTCGTCACTGGACGCCATGTACTGGGGAACCCCCTACGCGATTTGAAATCGCCTGCCCGGCGCGCGGTCTGCGCGCCTCGTTCATCAACGTAAGTTGTTGATACAGGTCGAATTCGGGAGTGTAGCGGCGCGGTATGGGGGAGTCAAGGAAGGAAGGAACAAAGCGCCGCATGCGCGGCGCTGTTGCGCGTCTGCGGCGCGGGTGTCGGGAGCCGCAATCGCCGTTGCGATTGCGGGGGTGTCTGGGGTTTTTGGGCGCGCGAGGCAATGCTGTCAGGCAAAAAACCACAGACACCCGACACCCCCGCGATCACCTCAGTGATCGCGGTTCCTGACACCAACCACACGATTCACTCCCCCGCCCGCTCGCGCACGCGACTGACAATCCTCTCCACCACTTCCGCAATCGTGAGCCCGGAGGTCTCAATGACCGTATAGGTCTCGTCGTGCATCAGTGGTGAGTCGGCGCGGGTGGAGTCCTGCTTGTCGCGCTGGAGACTGTCGGCGAGCACGGCGTCGAAATCGACCTGCTGCCCTTTGGCGACGAGCTCGGCGTAGCGGCGGTGCGCGCGCACTTCGGGACTGGCGTCGAGGAAAAACTTGTGCGGCGTTTCGGGAAAGACCTTCGTCCCGATGTCGCGCCCTTCGAGCACGCCGCCATTGCGGCGGCCGAGCTCCTGCTGCATTTTCACCAGCAGGCGGCGGACGGCGGGAACCGCGGAGACGTGGCTCGCGGCCATGCTGATCGCGGGCGTGCGGATCTCGCCGGTGACGTCTTCACCATTGAGCAGGACGCGCGGCGGATCGCCGGGGACGAATTCGATGTCAGTCTGTCCGGCCAGCGACTCGAGCGCCGATGCGTCCTGCACGCCGATGCCGCGGCGGGTGGCGGCGAGTCCGATGGCGCGGTACATCGCGCCGGTGTCGATGTGCGGGAGGTTGAGCTCGCGCGCGACGAGTTTCGAGGCGGTGGTCTTGCCGACGCCGGACGGGCCGTCGATGGCAACGATCAGCGCCACGACGACTACCCGCGGCCTCGGCGTGATTCGCGCGGCGGACGGGCGTCATGAGCGGAACGGCGCACCGGAGCTCCCGCTCGCGAGGTGCCGCCTTTCGCGCGAGGACCAGCAGCGCCGGGACGCGCGCTCGCCCCTTTCGCGCGCGGGCCGGCGCCCGTGGGACGCGGCGTCGGTCCTTTCGGCCGTGCGGTTGCGCCTTTCGGACGCGGGCCGGCCACTTTGGTGCGGGTGCTCGAGCTGGCCGTTTTCGCGGGCGCGGCGGTGCGCTTTGCGGCCGGGCGTTTCGCGGCGGCGGCCGGTTTCTTTCTCGCGGTCGCGGCGCCAGGACCGGCGGTCTTGGTCTTCTTCGGAGCGGTCCGCGTTGCGCGGCGGAGCTTCGGTTTGGCCGGCTCCTGCATCGTCGCGAGCATCTGCACTTCTTTCGGCGAGAGCTCGCGCCAGTCGCCGGCGGTGAGCTTCGGATCGGAGAGCGGTCCGATCGCGACGCGGCGCAGCTTCGAGACCGGATGGCCGACCGCCTGAAACATCTTGCGGATCTGCTGCGTGCGCCCCTCGCGCAGACGAACTTCGTACCAGGCGTTTCCTTCGTCGTCGCCGCGGCCGGTGGTCTTCATCCGCTCGATCTCGCAGGGCAGCGTCCGTTTGTTGTCGATGGTGATGCCGCGCTCGAGCTTCTCGATCAGACGCTCCGTCGGCACGCCGCGCACTTT
>DASVRB010000416.1:0-9159 GCA_036388835.1 Thermoanaerobaculia bacterium
GCTGACAGGGTAACGAGAAGACACACCACGACCGCACTTGGAACTGAACGACGCATACAACTCCTCCTCATCCGGCACTACGCCGGTCTAGTGTTTTGAGGAGGGCGCCCCCTTCGGGCTAGGAGTGACGCAAGACCGTCCTGCGCCCCTTTTGCCTTGGTCGTCAGTATGGCCGAAGGCCGCAGGAATGACACCTATCCGTACCGCAGCAACTGTCTGCTTGACGGGACGCGGGCACCAATGGACGTAGCAAGAGCGACGAGTGGTTGCGTCCGACACGTGAAGTTCAATGTCGCGCTTCCGGCAATAGAATCAAGGTACGTTGTGTGTAGCCGCATTATTGGCCGTCCTCGTGTTCCGAGCCGATCTGACGCCTCCTGCTAAGCGACTCGACGCTTGCTCTGCGCGCGTCACGCGGAGCAGCCAGAGCCTTATCGTGGTCGAATTCGTCGCCCGCTCGTTCATTGCCCGGCGCGATCGAGGGTCGACGTTCATCAGCGTGGACGCGTTCGTCGTAGGCGCGCCGGCTGGCGCGTTCGAACGGCCGACGCTGGTGACGGCGACGCCGGGACAGCAGGCGGCATTCGCGGCGGTCCCGGCGTTCGCGACGGAGCTCGATTACGGCGCGAGCGTGGAGCTGACGTTCGACGGCGTCGCGAAGAAGCGGCTGCAGGTGTCGCTGCCGATCCCCACCGGCGTCGACGCCGCGAATCGCGACTGGTATCTCGGCTCCCTCGGCCAGTCGACGCGCGGCCCGCGCGTGATGCTCGTCGACGTGATGCACGTCGCCGGCGGGATGTTCGTCAGCGGCCCCGTCTCGACTCAGAACAGCATCCGCGCGATCGGTACGCATGCGGCGGGCAGCATCCAGACGAACGCCGCCCTCACCGGCGCCGAGGTGAGCGAATACCTCCTCGGCATGGAGCGCAGCGGCATCTACGCCGCCGTCGATCTGCGCGTGTCGCAGGCCGCGCTGACGTGGGGCTTCCTCGAAGGGCTGCAGGGGAGCTACGACCTCTTCTGGGACACTCTCGAGTCGCTCTACGCCGCGCATTTCTACATGGCCGAGCGCGGGCGCGTGGCCATTCCGATCATCGCCGGCAAACAGTTCCAGATCGTCGGCGTCGACGCGGCGACCGGCCTCGAGGCGTACACGAAGGTCTACGATCCGATCCCCGTCGGCGATCCCGGCGCGGGCGTGACGCTGGCCGATCCGAACCCCGATCGCAGCGGCCCGTATCCCGTCTTCGCCACGCCGTTCCGGCTCGAGTCGTTCGACCTCAACGTCCGGAACGTCGACATCACCACCATCCGCGATTTCACGATCCGCCTGCAGAACGCGCGCGTGAACGTGACGACCACGCTCGACGCCGACAAGGTCGCGATCGCGTTGCTGAACGTGACCCAGGGCCTCGTCGATCCGAGCCGCGAAGGCGGCCTCACGCTCGATGCGGCGATCGGCGATCGCCTCGTGCTGCTGGTGACGCAGCGCGACGTCGATCCGTACAGCCCTGTCTCGATCGTCTTCGACGAGCCGCTGCATCTGCCGAACGGCGATGCCGGTCTGGCGGCGCTGTTCACCGTCGAAACGCGCACCGATGACGACGCGCCGTACGTCCCCATCACCGAGGCGCTGCGGTTCAGCAGCGACTCCGGCGGGCGCCGCATCACCGTGCACCTGCCGGCATCGCTCACGCGCGGCAACGGCTATCGCATCGGCATCAAGCCCGAAGTGCGCAACAAAGCGGGACTGAGAATCGCGCAGACGCGCGATGCGAATGGCGCGATTGTGGGCGGCCTGACCGAGCCGCTGTATCTCGACTTTACGGTGCGCGAGCCGGGCGGGCGTGTGGCCTCGTTCGACCTGCCGGACGGCGTGGTGCGCGATCAGGCGCTGAACGGCAACATCCTCATCGTCAGTGCTGGTGGCGGCGGCGTGTATGCGTACGACGTTTCGGATCCCGCGGGGATGACCGAGAACAGCGCGCCGCTGCCGAACAAAATCCCCGGTTACTCGACCGATTACTGGGCCGTCACCAGCGACCATCACGGCCGCGTCTACACGACCGGGATGAACAACCTGTACGGCATGGTCCAGTCGTTCCGGCTCGAGCATTTCAGCGAGCTGCCGCCTCCGCCGGACGCCGATCCGAACCCTGACTACGAAGGCATCCGGCCGATGGGCGGTGCGATCGTCTCGTGGCGGCCCGGCGCCGCGGCGGGGATGGAGATCACGAGCCGGCTGCTCGCGACCGACCGCGCCGAGGCCATTCCGAGGCGGCTGCAGGTCCTGCTGCAGGACTCCGAGGTGGCGTACGAGAGTCGCGAAGAATTCAAGGCCGGCGCGAGCGTGTCGGTCGAAGAAGTGAACGGCGAGTTCGAAAAGCTCACCGCCACATTCGTGCGCGACTTCGACGCCGAGCTGGAGGTCAATCCCAACCGCACGTATCTCATGCAGCGCATCACCGTCGAGAACATCACTCTCGACATGCGCTGGTCCGGCGACGCCACCGTCAGCGGCCCGGCGGTGATCGAAGGCATCGTCGCGCGCAAAGGCGATCGCCTGCGTGTGATCCGCAACCAGGCCACGTACGGAGTGATCTCGCTGTTCGGCTACGGCATCGCCATCTACGACCTCAACGCCGTCGAGTCGAACGACGTGAGAGAAAAGCCGGCGGAGTACGTCCTTCTGCGCGAGCAGATCCGGATGACGAACGCGAAGCGCGCCACGTGGTGCGGGCCGCCGATCCCGGATTCGATTCCCGATCTCGAGTTCACGCCTGATTCGCTGATCGCGTCTCGGCCGGCGTCGAGTGAGCTGAAGGTGTACGCGCTCGACGTCGCGCGCGGTGTGCTCGATTTGAAAGTGACGCCGCCGGCGGTGTCGATCGATGAAGAAGGCAACACGGTGAACGCGGAGCGGGTGAGCGCCTGCAGCGAGCGCGCGCCGGAAGGGTTGATCTTCCGGATGCGCACGTTCACGCCGGCGCCGGGCGACACCACGATGTGCCGCGGCTACAAACACCATCCGCGGCTGTTGGCGATCTGCAATGCGTACGACCAGCAGTTGCAGCGCGCGCCGTTCGGCCGCTTCACCGGCGCGTCGTTCCATCGCTGGACGATCGAGGCGAACGACAACCATCTCGTCACGCCCGCCATCGGTGATCAGCCAGCCCTCGGCCAGCGCGGCACGCCCGCAAACACGCGCGCCGAGCGCGAGTACATGCTCATCCCCGGCAACGAATACGGCCTGCTGGTGGTCGAGATCCCGAAGAACGGCTGGCTCGCGCAATCGCATCTCGCCGACGTGATCTGGATCCCGCACGGCGCGAATGCCGTCCGCACCATTCCGCGCACCAACCTGGCCACCGTCGTCGACGGCCGCGGCCACATCCTCCTCGTCGACCTCTCCCGCATCGACGAACGTTGGGACGCGAACGGCCTGACCGACGAAACAAAACTCTTCCGCACCGCCGCATCACTCATCCAGAACGGCTTCGAAAAACCCGATCCCCGCATCGTCTGGATCTCCGAAACCCCACTCGCCACCGGCACCCTCGCCCCAGTCATCGACCCGAACACCGGCTTCCTCTACGTCGGCAAAATCCTGGCGAAAACCACCGAAATCGTGGCCGCCATCGACCCGCGCCTGCAGATCAAAGTCAACACCGGCTCGCCCACCGGACTGTCTGAAACCGGCGGCATCGTCCCCCTCGGCGTCGATCCACCGCGCGACGTGCTGCTCGTCGGCGACGACGCATCGCTGGCTGCGTTTCGATTGGAAGTGGCGTTGCCGGGAGGGCTCGACGAGTCGCTCGGTGCATCGTTCCGCCTGCGCGTGCAGAACGAGCGTGTGCCCGGCGCAGCGGTCGAGGAGACGCCGGCCGGCTGGCCGCGCGCGCACCTCGACATTCCGATGCGACGCGTCGTTCCGGCGTTCGACCCGGAGCTGCGCTTCCAGCGTGGCTTCAATCGCTGGATCTCGCCGTGGATCGTCGGCGTCGCCGATCTCCGTGCGAGCGAGAAGTGGGAGTGGAGCACCAACACGACAGAAGAGCAGAAGCGCGACGCCGGCTGCCTGAAATGCGACCGCCCGAAGGTGCTGCAGGACAAGCCCGAGCCCGAGGTCTTCGAGCTCTACACCGCCGGCCGCAGCATCGCCCTCCTGCCGAACCTCGGCGCGCTCGCCGGCACGCGCTACGACTACCTCGCACAATCCAACCGCCTCGCCGCGCGCGTCACCTCCGTCCCCGCCGACACCGTGCGACCGCGCGAAGTACAGATCGCCGCGCACAATCCACCCGTCGCCGCCGGTGCGCTGCAGGAGACGACGTACCTGCATTCCGGCGAGCTCGCCACCGGCGCAATCGACCTGAACGCCGGCGGCCGCGCCGGTCTCGACGTGCTGATCGACCGCACCTATCTGTCCCGCACGATCGGCAGCACCCCGTTCGGCGCGGGATGGGACTCCATGCTCTTCCGCCGCCTGCGGCCGCTGCCGAATGGCAACGTGGAGTATCGCGATGGTGCGGGTGAGGTGTGGCTGTTCGAGTCGATCGGCGCCGGCAAGTTCAACATCCCGCGCGGTCTCTTCCTGAAGCTGAGCCGCACTTCGAGCGGCTGGGTGCTGCTCGATCAGCAGTTCCGCCAGATGCAGTTCGACGAGCACGGCCGGCTCGTCGCCGAGACCGATCGCCTCTACAACGGCAAGGGCCTCGGCAACATCACGCGTTATGTCTATGCGCCGGACGGCCGCCTAGCGTTGATCGTCGATCCCGCAGGGCGCGAGACGTCCGTGAAGTACAACAGCGCTGGCCTCGTGGACGAGATCGCCGCCTGGCGCGGCCGCAAGGTGAACTACCACTACGACGGTGGACGTCTGGTCCGCGCCGAGCTGCCGGAAGCCGGTGCCGCACCCGGCGTGCCGGCCGAATTCAGTCACACCGCCGACAAACGGGCGCGAACCGTCTACGGCTATGACACCGCGGGCGGCGGGGGACTGCGTGACGTCGTGGAGTTGAAGACGAATCTCGCGTCGATCAAAGACCCGGCCGAGGTCGAGAACGGAGGCTCGCCGCGTGTCACGTTTGCGTTCACCGAAGATCGTGTGACCGGGCAGACGTGGGCCACGGGCGAGAGTGCGACCTTCGAGTATCAGCCCGGCGGTGCCGTCGTCACCGACGTGCTCGGGCAGCGCCGCGTCTATCAGCTCACCGAGGCCGACAAGAACGACCGGCGCGTGCACATCGGCCACATCAGCGAAGACGTTCCGGTCCTTGATTTCGCCGGAGCTGGAAACCTGCCGTCTGCTGCTGATCCGAAACTTTCGACGCCCCCCGCGGCGACGTTGAACACATCATTCACGTACTCCGATCTCGGCCAGCTCGAGAGCGCCATCTATCCCAACGGCTTGACGATTGTGTCGACGTACGAGATGGCGAAAAACGGCGCGCCCGGTCGCGTCCTCGCAGTGCGAAAAGAAAGCGGGCCGGGCATCGCCACGTCCGTTACCCGCTACAACCGCGAACCGTCGACGAACCTCGTCGATCGCGTCGAGCGACAGGAGGGAGACGTCACCGAGAAGCGCTCCACTCCTCATCGGACGCATGCGAATCCGAAGACCGTGGTGACCGACGACGAGGTCACGATCACGACGCTGCACGATGATGCCGGCCGCGCGACCGACGTGATGCAGTCCGCGTCCGAAGGCGCCGCGGCGGCGATCTCGTCGAAGACCGACTACTACAAAGACAACGTGGCCGAGGTGGCGCGGAGCCGGCCCGAAAAAATCATCGCGGGTGGTGGCGCGGAGCAATACGACCTGCAGTACTTCGCGACCGCGAACGGCGGCGAGCGTGTGGAGATTCGCGACACCTTCCGCGACACCACCACCAAATCGACGTACGACAGCTTCGGACGTCTGATCCTCGAAGAGGTCTTCGACGGCGACGTTCGGGTGACCTCCTCGACGCTCGGGTACGACGCCAGCGGCCGCGTTGCGTATCAGGCGCGCGAGCAGCGTGACCTCGGCATCGTCGAGACGCGCATCACCTACGACGCGCTCGGCCGCGAGAAGCTGACCACCGTTTCGAACGCGGCCGTGAACGGCTCGATGACGACCGTGCGCGCGAGCACCGCCTATGACCTCCTCAATCTCAAAGTGACCCGCAGCGATCCGACTGTCGCAGGCGGCGATGTGCCGGCGGAAGAAGTGACGATGCTCGACCGCCTCGGTCGTGCCGTGAGTGTGGAGCGGCGCGGCGCGACGGCTCAGTCGATCGTGCAGCGCTTCGGCTACGACCGCGGTGGCAGCCTCTCGTACCAGTCCGATGGCGCGCGCGTGGCGACGGCGTACCAGCACGATGCGCTGGGCCGCACCGTGGCGACGGTCGGATCCGACGGCACGACGGCGCGCGTCACCTACACGCCGTTCGGTGCGACGCAAAAAGTCGTGTATAGCGCGGCGGACGGCGCCGTGATCGGTCAGACCGTCAACTTCTTTACCAGTGAAGGCCGCCTGCGCTCGACGAACGAAGACGCCGGCGCCGTCGCGCGCAAGACGCACATCGCCAACATTGAGGGCGGTCGTCGCACGGTGGTCCGCGTAGGCGAAGTGCCGTCACTCGCCGAAGAGCATCTCGCGATGGCCACGCTCCACCGCGCGACCCAAACCGTCCGCGATGCTGCCGGACGCGTCGTCGAAGAGCGCGTCGGCGAGGTCGGCTCGGTGTTCGATCCGAACTCGACCGCCGGCACGTGGGCGATCACCGAACGGCACTTCGACGGCAGCCTGCCGTCGCTCATCAGGACGCACGAGCCGAAAGCAGGTGCGACGTACGAGACGCGGCTCGCCTACGACGCTCTCGGCCGAGCGGTCGAGCAGGTCGACGCGAACGCGTACAAGACCACCACCGAGTACGACCAAGCGGGCAACGTCCGCTCCGTGACGCGTCCGGGGATGAACGCCGAGCGCGCGACATACGACAGCCGCGGGCTCGTCACCGAACGAACCCTCACGGACGGCAAGCGCCAGCAGTTCCGCTACGACGCGGTCGGCAACCTGCGCGAGCGGATCGATGAGGCAGGGGAGTCGACGTTCTACGACTACGATCCGCTCGCGTGGCTCGAGAAGATCCGCTACGCCGACGGCACGTTCGAGCAGACCGGCTACGAGAACGAGACCGGTGCCGTGCGCGCCACCCGCGACCGCGCCGGGCAGTGGCTGTCGTACTCATACGACGCGGGTGGCCGCGTCTCTACGATCCACAGCGGCGAGGCGCCGACCCCGCAATCGGTGCTGGTCCGCTACGAATACGACGGTGCAGGACGACTGGCGCGCGTCCGGAACAAGGACGCCGGCACCGCGTACGCCGACTACGATCCGCTCGGCCGTCCGGGCGTGACGCGCACGTACCGGTATCTTGCCGGAACCGGCCTCGAAGAAATACCGGCGCTGCTCGACGTTCATGTGCAGCGTCACACCTGGACCATTCACGGTGAGCGTGCTACCTGGCGCATGCCGGCGGCCGGCGCGACGTTGCCGATCGCGGACAGCGATCTCTCGAAGTGGCTGCAGACGATTGTGGAGACGCGCGACGCCGGCTCCAATCTGGTCTCACAGACGAAGAAGAACGGCGGCGATCTCACCACCGCCGACGGCCGTTCGATCGGCCGGATCTCCGCGCGCCATCGTCATCTGCAGTCCGGCAGCGCGGTCTCTACCGCGTACGGCTTCGCGGACGGCAACGTGTTGCCCGGCTCCGTTGAGCTGCCGCCGCTTGCAGTCGGCGCGACGCTGCCAGCGTCCGGTCTGCCACTCTGGAGCGAGACCTCCAGCGCGGGCGACCGCCTCGCCGGCACCGCAAATCTCCGCGATGCGGCGCGCCGCCTCAGCTCCACTCGCGATCTCGCCACGCAGCGCGTCTCGCGCTGGGGCTATGACGATCGAGGCCGCCTCACGCAGAGCTGGCTCGGTCTCGCCTCGGCGCTCGGTACGCCGTCGGTGGTCGACACCTACGTCGACAGCGACTTCCGCGCGCGGCGCGATGTCGAGCCGCTGCTCACCGAGGAACAGCGCGCGCGGCTGGGTGAGCACCCGGTGGCCGTCGAGCCGCTCACCTGGAGCGCCGATCGTGCCGCGACGCATCAGATCGACGCCCGCACCGACGTCGCCGACGGCGTCACGCAGCCGCTGCGCGATTACGCGTTCCGCGGAGGCCGCCGGACCAGCGACGGCGTCTGGACAACCACCTTCGATGCCTTCGGCCGCATCACATCCGCCACGAGCGCCGACCGCCGTCTCGAGCTCGAATGGGATCCGAACAACCGCCTGGTCGGCCGGATCGCGTACCAGCGTGACGACACCAACGGCTGGAAACTCGAGCAGCGTCCCGACGTCCTCGCCCGCGACGGACTCCCGGCCGCGACCACATTCGTATGGGACCCGCTCGTCGACCGCCTCGTGGCGATCTATCAGCAGGGCGCCAGCACCGAGGAAGGCGCCACCGCCGACGCCGGCCTCCTGCGCCAGTACCTGCACGGCGACCAGGCATACGACGATCCGATTCGCGTGCTCGCGGCCGCGCAGCCGGGCCAGCTCCCGAGCACCTGGTTCCCGGTAGTCGACGAATCCGGCAGCGGCTCCATCACCGCCGTCCTCGACGAAAACGGCCACCTCGCCGAGCGAGTCCTCTACGCCGACGCCTACGGCGACGCCCCCCGCTACCTCCACGGCCCGACCGCCGACCAGATCCGCGTCGACGTCGAAAAAGACAACACCGGAAAGGTCGCCGCGGTCCAAGTTCGCGTCCACCTCTCCGACAAAATCGAGGCCGCCACCCTCGCCCCCGGCGCCCGCCTCGCCACAGTCAAAGCCGACCACACCGTAGCCCAGCTCAGCACCGTCACCGCGACGCTCGATGACCCCTACACCATCCACTGGACCCTCACCGCCACCGACTGGACCACCCTCACCGCCGCCTCCGGCGCCGCGAAACTCGAGATCTCCCTCACCACCGGCCTACGAGCAGAAGGCTGGGGCGGTTCAACCCGGAGACATAGTTGACACGGAGTTCTAGGGACATATTTGACAGCGTGGCTGTCCTGGAACGCAGATGTCGGCATGGCTTTACGGGTGAAGACGATGGCGGAGCAGCGGCT
>DASVRB010000417.1:0-1559 GCA_036388835.1 Thermoanaerobaculia bacterium
CCCCGCCGCCCCGCCGGAGGCGCCCTCGTCTGTTCCCCGTCAGAAACGCAGCAGTTCTTCGACGTGACGCCACTCCGTGGCGCCGTTGCCGATGGCGACGCGGACGCAGTATTGGTCGCGGAGTTTTGTGTGCGAGACGAACAGCTTGCCGCTGGCGTTGTACTGCTCGAGCAGCGCGAGCGTGGCGTCGTCGCCGGCGCGGAGGCGGAAGACGACCACGCTGAACGACTGCGCGAGCACTTCGACGTCCTCTCGTTTGCGCAGCTCCTCGGCCAGGCGTTCCGTGAGCTGCACGTGGCCGCGAATCACGTCGCGCAGCCGCTCGAGGCCGTAGTGCTCGAGCACCATCCACAACTTCAGCGCACGGAACCGCCGCCCGAGCTGCAGGCCGTAATCCATGTAATTGATTTCGGCCGTATCGGTCGTCTTGAGGTACTCGGGGACGAGCGAGAACGTCTCCCGCAACACCTCCGGACGGCGCGTGTAGAGCACGCTGCAATCGATCGGCGTGAAGAGCCATTTGTGCGGGTTCGTGACGATCGAGTCGGCGGACTCGATGCCGTCCCAGAGGAACTGATACTCCGGCACGATCGTCGCCGAGCCGGCATACGCCGCATCGACGTGAAACCAGCACTTCTCGCGCTGCGCGATCTCACCGATCGCGCGCACCGGATCGACGGCAGCAGTGGACGTGGTGCCGGCCGTCGCGACGATGGCGCACGGCAGCGCCCCCTCGGCGCGATCACGCGCGATCGCTTCTTCGAGCGCATCGACGCGCATGCGGAACTGCTCGTCGGCCGCGATTTTGACCACACCCTTCTGCCCGAACCCCAACGCCAGCGCAGCTTTCTCGACCGATGAATGCGCGTGCTCGGAACAATAAATCCGCAGCGGCGGGAGCCCGCGTCCGGTCATCCCCTCGCGCCGGATGTCGAGCCCCAGCGCCTCGCGCGCGGCAGCGAGCGCGAGGAACACGTTGATCGACGCGGTGTCGTTGATGATGCCGAAAAGGTTCGCCGGCAATCCGAGGGCATGGCGCAGCCAGCGGAGGGCAAGCGTCTCCAGCTCCGTCAGCGCGGGGGACGTTTTCCAGAGCATCCCGTTCGCGTTGATCGCCGCGATCAGCAACTCCGCGAGGATCCCGGCCTGCGATCCGGTGATGCTGAAGTAGGCAAAGAAGGATGGGTGGTTCCAGTGCGTGATGCCGGGAAGGATCTTCTGCTCGAACTCGGCGAACAGCGCCTCGTACGACTTGCCGCCCGTCGACGGCACAGCGTCAAACTGCTTCTCGACGTCGCCCGGCTGTACGTTCGAAAGCACGGGAAGCGACTCGACTCTCTCGAGGTAATCAGCAACCCAGTCGACGGCGCGATGCGCAGCGTCACGGAACTCAGCGGTGTTTGCGTCGAGCTTCGGCATGGCCGCGCAGTCTAAGGCACTGGAGAGACGACCGGAGCGCCTCCGGCGGGCCGGCATGGCCGGCAGCATTTGTTTTCGCGAGGACGGCGCTTACGGCGGCACGCGCGCGTTCAGCCTTGGGCGACCAGTGGTGCCGGCCA
>DASVRB010000418.1:0-2509 GCA_036388835.1 Thermoanaerobaculia bacterium
GGCCACGCACCACACAAAACCCAAAACCGACAACCGAGAACCGACAACACCGCGCGCCAACGCGCGCGCAACTACAATCCAACGCATGTTCCGACTCCCCCTGCTCCTTCTCGCCATGGAGGTTTCGATGTCGACGGTCGCTGCTGCTCCTGCAATCACTTCACGAATCGCTGCCGCGGCTGAGCGGGTTGAACAGAACGTGATCAGCGTGCGCCGCGATCTGCATCAGCATCCCGAGCTCGGTAATCGTGAAACGCGCACGGCGAAGATCGTGGCGGACAAGCTGCGCTCGCTCGGCATCGAAGTGCAGGAGAAGGTCGCACACACCGGCGTCGTCGGCGTGCTCAAAGGCGCCAAACCGGGGAAGACCGTGGCGCTGCGCGCGGACATGGACGCGCTGCCGGTGACCGAGCAGGTCGACCTGCCGTTCGCTTCGAAAGTGCGCACGACGTACAACGGTCAGGAAGTCGGTGTGATGCACGCCTGCGGACACGACGCGCACGTGGCGATCCTCCTCGGCGTGGCAGAAGTGCTGGCCGGCATGCGCAGCGAGCTGCCCGGCACGGTCAAATTCATCTTTCAACCGGCAGAAGAAGGGGCGCCGCAAGGAGAAGAAGGCGGCGCCGCGTTGATGGTGAAGGAAGGGGCGCTGAAGAACCCGAACGTCGACGCGATCTTCGGCTTGCACGTGACGTCGCGCTTCGCCGTCGGCGAGATCGCGTACAAGCCGGAAGGGATGATGGCCGCGGTCGATTCATTCAAGATCACGGTGCGCGGCAAGCAGACGCACGGCGCGTATCCATGGCTCGGCGTCGATCCGATCGTGGTCGCCTCACAGATCGTCCTCGGCCTGCAAACCATCCCGAGCCGCCAGCTCGACGCGACGGTCGCACCGTCAATCGTGACGGTCGGCGCAATTCACGGCGGCGTACGCAACAACATCATTCCCGATGAAGTGGAGATGATCGGGACGATCCGCTCGCTGGAAACGAACATGCGCGACGAGATCCACACGCGCATCCGCCGCACCGCCGAGAGCATCGCCACCTCCGCCGGCGCAACGGCGACGGTGACGATCACGACCGGCTATCCGATCACGTACAACGACCCGAAACTCACCGACCGCGCACTGCCGTCCCTGCGCACCGCCGCCGGCGCGAACAATGTGAAGCTGGTGAACGCGGTGCTCGGCGCCGAGGACTTTTCGTTCTTCCAGCAGGAAGTGCCAGGCCTCTTTTTCTGGCTCGGCACCCGCCCGGCGAGTCAGACCGCCGCAGAAGCGCCCTCGAATCACTCGCCGCTCTTCTACATCGATGAGAGCGGCCTCGGTCTCGGCGTGCGCGCACTCGCCGGCGTCGCCGTGGATTACCTGATGACGCGATAGCGGACCGACGACGAGGGCCTCCGGCGGGCCGGCACGGCCGGCGCCGCTGGTCGCCCAAGGCTGAACGCACGCACGTCGCGATCGGCGCGGTCCTCGCGAAAACAAACGCTGCCGGCCGTGCCGGCCCGCCGGAGGCGCTTTCGTCGTTCCCCCTAGCTTGCGGCCTTGAACTCGACGCCCGGGTTCTCTTTCTGCGCGAACTCGAGCTCCCATTCGGACGAGAAGAGCACGACTGCCTGGCCGGCGCTGTCGGTGGCGACGCGGGCTCGGGAGGGGAGGGTCATGCGGGCGACGAGATCGACGTCCTTATCGACCCAGCGGGCGAGTTTGTACGGAAGAGTGGAGATGGTCGTCTCCACGCCGTACTCGGTTTCGAGGCGCGACTGGAGCACTTCGAACTGCAGCTCGCCGACCACCGCGAGGATCGGCTCGGAGCGGAGGCCGTCGTGCACGACGAACACCTGCATCGCTCCTTCTTCTTCGAGCTGTTCGAGCCCTTTCTGAAACTGCTTCTGCCGCGTGACCTGCTTCGCGCGGAGCGTGGCGAAATGCTCGGGGGCGAAGCGCGGGATGCGATCGAACTCGATCGGCGTGTCGGATGAAACCGCGTCGCCGATCTGGAAGAGGCCGGGGTTGACGAAGCCGATCACGTCGCCGGGATAGGCCTTGTCGATCGTCTCGCGCTCGCGTGCGAAGAGACGATGCGGCCGCGTCATCCGCACTTCGCGGCGCAGCCGCGCGTGCTGCACCGGCATGTCGCGCTCGAACACGCCTGAGGTGATGCGCATGAAGGCGAGGCGATCGCGATGGCGCTTGTCCATGTTCGCCTGGATCTTGAAGACGAAGCCGGTGAACGTCTGCGAGGTCGGCTCGAGCTCGAACTCCTCGCCGTTCTTTTTCGCGTGACGCGGCGAGGGCGGCGGTGCGAGCTCGATGACGGCGCGGAGGAACGGCTCGACGCCGAAGTTGTTGACCGCGCTGCCGAAGAAGACGGGGATCACCCTGCCGTACTCGAACTGCTTGCGATCGAACGAGGCGCCGGCGCCGTCGAGCAGCTCCGCCGCATCGCGCAGGTCCTGCCACGCAGTCGGCCCGATCGCGTCGGCGAGGTTCGGATCGTCGAGG
>DASVRB010000419.1:0-8224 GCA_036388835.1 Thermoanaerobaculia bacterium
GAACCGAGGCACCGAGGAACCTAACGCGCCTCCTCAACAATCGCCCTGCTTCTCTCCGCAAAGCGTTCGAACGCAAAGTAATCCAGCCCCTCCGGGACGCGGCGCTCGCCTCGTTCGAGAGTGTCGAGAATTGCGGCGCGGATTTCGGCGGGGTTGGTGGGATCGACGAGGAGGCCGAGCTTTCCGTCGAGGAGCGCTTCGCGGCCGCCGTCGCTTTTGCTGGCGATCACCGGGACGCCGCAGGCCATCGCTTCGAGGAAGACGAAGCCGAAACCTTCGCCGCGGCTCGGCATCACGAAGACGTCGGCGAGGTTGTAGAGGTCCGGCTTGTCGGCATCTTCGAAGAGCCCGGTGAAGCGGACACGATCGATCACGCCGAGCGCGTGCGCCTTCTGCTGCATCCGGACGAAATCGTTGCCGCCGCCGGCGATCAGATACACCACGTCAGTCGGCAGATCGCGCAGCAGCTCCAGCACCTCGTCAAACCCTTTCGATCGCTCCGCGGCGTCGAGCCGGCCGACCGTGAGCAGCACGCGCTTTCCTTCGAGTCTGTAGCGTTCGATGAGATCGCGCCGTTTCGGCCGGATGCCGTATTGCTCGAGATGCACCGCGTTCGGCAGCACGTGCGTCGGTCCGGCGTAACCCGACCACCCCACCAGCCGATCGCGCGTCAACGCGCTCACCGACACGATGCCGCGGCATCGATCGAGATTCGCACGCCGCCGCTTCCACGCCTCGACCCCATGCACGACGAGCAGCGGACGATGGAACGCCACCGGCAGCAGATTCATGTGCCCGCAGATGACGAGGTCCGGCTTCGCGAGCCGCGCCGCCGTGATCGCGCGCAGATACGCCAGCGGATTTCTCGCCGCCTCGGCCACGAAGGTCACGTGCGGCGGCACATCGCGAACCGGCCCGCGCACCACCCGCGGAATGACGGTGACTGGTTCATCGAGCGCCGCACAAAACTCCCGATTGAACAGCGCAATCCCGCCATGCCCGCCATACGCGTCCGTGACCAGAAAGAGGATGCTCACGCGAACGACTCCCGCATCGCGCGCAGCATACGTGACGCCGTCCGTACGCGTTTCGTGCGATGCCGCATGATGTGCGGCGTCAGCCGGTTTCCAATTCCACGACCAAGGAGTCTCACCTCCATGCACGACATGGTTCCGCGCATCCGCGGCCGCCGTCCCGCGTTCGGCCTTCTCCTGCTGTTTCTATTCGGATTCGGATGCGCCGGCTCCGTGCCGCGAACGAAGTATCCGGAGATGACGCGGGAGGAGATGTTCCTCGCGCTGAGCACTCACACGTGGGTCCACAAAAATGTCGAATTCTTGAAGAAGCAAATGTTCGAACGGGTTCCGTATGGACGCCTGCAGTTGCGGTCGAACGGCACGTACGACTATGACCTTCAGCTCGAGCCCACTGACGACTATGACATGGCGGGGCGGTGGAACTTCAGGAAGACAGGCGCTCGAAGTGGCGTGCTGCACCTGACTCGTGAGCCCAAAGGGGAGATCGACGTAGCGCTGTTTGAATTCGTCACCGACGATCGAATGATCGTGCGAGCGGCATACGTCGATGGTGAGTACCTGCGGCGCGAGCCCCGTCTCGACCCGCTGCCAGGATCACCAGAAAACCTCCCGGAAGTGCGGCTGCCTGAAGCTCTCCTTCGCCTGGTCGGGACGCGCTGGCGATTGGTGAGCGACGCACCGACGCCCCAGACGCCCGTAGAGCTCCAGGTTCTGCCGGACGGCACCGTTCTCGAGGTCCGAGGGGCAGAGGGTTGTGTCGGTGAGGACGGCGTTTCGGACGGCGTCCGGCGACGGGTCGCTAATCGTCCTGACGGCGGCTGCGTAATGGAAGTGCCATATACGAACCGGTTCAGCTGGCGTCCGCCGTTTCTGTGGGTCCGTAGCTGGATTTACCTGCCTGTGGATGATGTCGGCGCCGAGCGTTTTATCCACATTCCGTTCGGCGACCGCGTTAGCGCCTTGCTTTCCTTCGTGCCGTCCGGTGGGTTGCCGCGCGAAATGGTTCTCGAGCTCTCAGGAGTGCGTCCCGGAGGCACGTTCATCATGCGTGAGGCAGCGCTGGTGGACGGAACGTTCGTAACCCTTCAGGAGCTTGTGACGCTGACGATCGATGAAGGTGCGGAGTCCGGAAGCGTCCGGCGCCACCTTCATCTCGACCGGACGGTAGTCAACGGCTCGCCGACACTGGTCGTTTTCTCGTACGCGGCTCAACCGGCCGAAGCTCCACACATCTGGACACATGGATTTCGCTAGTTACTTGAATCGGAGTGACATCAATGAACGCACGCACGCGCCTCGCCTCCACAATTGGTTTGTTTCTCATTTCGGGGCACCTCATCGCCGCCCCCGCAGCGCCAACGAAGCCGACGGTCGACTTCAAGGTGCCGCTCGCGTTCAAACAGAACATGGTCATTCCGGACTGGATGACGTGCAATCCATCACCCGAGCGGGCGGTGCGACTATTCTGCTCGGAACCCAGGATGTCGTCGTGCATACGCGCTCAGGCAGCACGCCGATCCGTATTTCGTTCCCGGGCGGCAACGGTTCGGTGGTCCCCCGCGGCGTCGAGCAGGTCCAACGCGTCACGAATTACCTCGCAAGCGGTCCGCGAGAGTGGCGGACGAGCGTTCCGAACTACGCGAAGATCTTATATTCCGACGTTTATCCGGACATTGACGTCGTCTTCTACGGCCGTGAAGGTGAACTGGAATATGACTTCGTTGTCGGTGGCAACGCAGATCCACGACTGATCCGGGTTGCGTTCGACGGACATAGTAGTCTCCGGCTGAACGAAACGGGCGATCTGATGATCGGTACCGGCACGGGTGAATTGCGTCAGACGAAACCCGTTGCCTATCAGGTCGTCAATGGCCGCCGCAAGGCCGTCGCCGCGGAGTATCGTCTCGCCCGCAATGCCGAGGCAACGATCCGACTGGGTGCGTATGACAAGTCAAAACCGCTGATCATCGATCCCGTGCTCACGTACTCGAGCTATTTCGGCGGCGCCGGCGACGATCATGGAAACGCTATCGCCGTACGCGAGGTGTCGGCGACGGAACAGCACGTTTACCTGACAGGCGCGATCAGTATGCTGCCAATCCCGGGGACTACTGCTGACGGGGTCGCTTATGAATCAATACAAGGACAGACCAAGCCGGACGAATCCACGTTCGTAGGGAAGACGGCGTTCGTCACGAAGCTCATATTCAGCGACACAGGCGTGTCCGTGGCGTTCACGAGCTACCTCGGTACCACGTCGTCGCAGGCCGGGCAGTCGGAGGCGAACGCCATCGCCATCACCGATGCGGGCGAGATTGTCATCATCGGTACCGCCAGTGGTGCAATTCCGGTCTCAGCGGGCGCCTATCAGCAGTCGGGCGAACGAGGGGGGACGGACTGCTTTGCCGCGAAACTGAGCAGCGACGGGGGGAGCCTGATGTACTCGACGCTCTTCGGCGGTACCGCAGCGGACGATTGCCGGGGACTGGCGCTCACGTCCGGCGGCGAAGCCGTGATTGTCGGCAAAACCCTTCCCGGCACTTCCGGCTATTCGTTTCCCGGTACATACGTGCCCGGGCCGCCGCCGCAGGCGCTGCTTTCGACGCTATCGGGAGTCGATCGTGGGGGTGCTGAAGCATTCGTTGTGCAATTGAGCGCCGACGGGCAACGCCTTCTGTATGCGCATCATCTCGGAGGCTCGGACGATGATACGGCCAACGCTGTCGCGATCGATCGCGACGATACGATATACATCGCCGGAACGACAAGTCGGCCGGTCTCGCGGGTGCGACTACGGTGCAGCCGAGTGGGTATGCCGGAGGTGCTGACGCGTTCGTGATGAAGCTCGATGCCGCAGGGAACCTGATCCGTTTCACCTATTACGGCGATAGTGGCGCCGACAGCGGTGATGCCATCGCCGTCGACGCGGTCCGCGACATCCACCTGGGCGGCAGACGGGGAAGCCCGGCGCAGGCGTTTGTTGCGAAGCTGACTGCCGACCTGTCGCTCCAGCGGGCGATTACCTACCTTGGCTTCGCATCCGTCCATGGCGTCGTCGCCGACGCGCTAGGATGCAGTTGGGCAGTCGGCTCCGGCGCATTGAAGGCAGTCGCAGGCGCCGAGCAGATGGATCGAGTACCGGCTTCGCCGCCGCAAACTGGCTTAAGCGATGCATTTGTGGCGAAGATCCGGTACGAGACCGTACCGGATCCCGTCGTCGCGAATCAGAACCAGTACGTGTCCCTCCTTGAGTACGCGAGCTATCTCGGAGGGGTGGGCGAGGATCACGCGAACGGTGTAGCGGCCGTCGACGGCTACGCGTACGTCATCGGAACGACGACGTCGGCCGATTTCCCGCGAAGCGCTACCCCGCTGCTGGCGACGTACGGCGGCGCCAAGGATATCTTCCTTCGAAAAACGTCAGGCGACGTGGATGGCGACGCCATCCCCGACGCATGGGAGACGCCCGGAGAATGGATCGACATCAACCGCGATGGCGTTCTTGATCTCGACCTCGTTGCGTTGGGAGCCTCTGCCAAGCAGAAGGATCTTTTCATCGAAATCGATTATTTATTCAAACCTGCAAGTTTTCTGAGTGGCGTTCACACCCATCGGCCGAATCATAAGCCATACTCCGCAAACGTGCCTCTCGCACTGAATGGCGTGCAGCAGCCGTTAGACGCGATGAAAAGCGCTTTCCTCGCCGCCCCGGTGCCGATCCCGACTGGGTGCTCGGGTTGTATGAGCGGCATTGCGGTCCATTATCGCGGAGCAAACCATGACGGTACCGACGACGAGATTTTAGAGACCTCCGTCAATGACCAGCTTCGGATCGCGCCAGCCGGTTCGGATACGCTTCGCGAGATCAAGCATGGGCCACCTCCTGCGCCCGGATCGTCTGCTCCTGAACCGGCGTGCGATGGTTACTTCGGCACAGCGAACGACCGAGCTGATCTCGTCAATTGCGAGGCGACGCTCGCCGCGTGGGCTCAGGTAGCGCACTACGTCTTCTTCGGTCACTTGATCGTTGGGGAAAACGGTATCGGTGAGGTGAACGGCAATGATCTTTCGATCACCATACCGCTCGGTCCCGGCGAAAAACTCAGTGGGACCATCGGCGGGTTCAAGAATAAACCTCACTACGGCGGACATGAAGATCGCGTATGGGCCGAGTATCAGGCGTATTTTCTGATGCACGAGCTCGGACACAACTTGGGGTTACGGCACGGAGGCGGTACGGGGATAAAGGCCGCGCCCGGCTGGACCGAGCCGGACGCAGAGGATAACCGGAAGATCGGCTGTAAACCGAATTACTTGAGCGTAATGAACTACGCCTTCGCCTATCCACATATTAAGAAAGGACCTAATGGCAGCAAGGCGGTCGTTCGAAGGAGGCTCAACTTTTCGCTATCTGCGCTTCCTACTTTGGACGAAGCAAGACTTAACGAAGGCCGGGGGCTTGACGGGCCGTCCGATTGGGACACGATCTTCAGTGCAGGCAGTAGCGATGTGGCCATGGCGCCGGCATTCGGTCCGATCGACTGGAGCGGTGGTCGACAAAGCTACAACCAGAACCTAGTTCAAGCCGATATCAACAATATCTCGGCACCACACCCGAATACAGGTACTCCTGAATTAAGCGGCGTATGCGGGCCGAAGCGAGACGAGCTCCTCCTCGGTCACGACGACTGGGCAAATCTCTTCTTTGATTTTCGCACGAGCGACGCCTTTAAGTTAACTCTCGCTCTTGCACACGTCGAGGACGAGCCAACCGCCGAGCAGTTCATTAACGACTTGCGTGTCGTGCCTCAGATCACACAGCTGAGCATTGGAAGCCACTGTGGTGCCGATACAGCTCCGGCCACGATGATTGTGCGTGCAGAGGTTTATGACGAGGACAACGACGTCGAGCGGGTTGAGTTCTTCATCAACGGTGTGAAGGTGGGAGAGGCGACCGCCGCACCGTATCAGTTCATGTGGGACGTCGTCGACAGCGGGACGTATTTCGTCTACGCCACGGTGACGGACGCGGAAGGATTTTCCTCGACGACTGATGCGGAGAGGACGGTCACGTTCACGAGCGGTGCTGCTCCGATTTTGACTATTGTCTCGCCACTGGACGGCGGCGAGTTCATCGAGGGCACGCCGATTCCGCTGACGGTGGCTGTCGATGACTCTGATCCGTGTTCGGCAGCGGTTGAGCTCTATGCCGGATCGGTAAAGATCGGCAACGGCGTCTATGCCGGAACGACGGGCTCGACCTACTTTGTCAATTCTCACTGGACGGCTCCCTCGGTTGGCCAGCACGTAATCACCGCTCGCATCCGTCAAGGTAATGTCTACAGCTCCGCGCCCGTGCACGTGACCGTGAAGCAGAACCTCCCTCCCGCCGTGGTATTGAGCAGTCCTCTCCACGGCGAGACATTCCCTGCCGGCTCAGAGGTATTGCTGCGAGCCGAAGCTTCGGACACTGTCGGCAGCGTCGAGAAGGTCGAGTGGTTTGCGGGTGAGACGAAAATCGCGGAGCAGATCTGGTCATCGCCTTCCATGACGTACTTCGCGGAATGGTCTGCAGTGGCGAACGGGAGCTATGTCCTCACGGCACGTGCCACCGATTCGAGCGGAGCCGTCACGGTCTCGGATCCGGTCCAGATCACAGTCGCGGACAATCAGCCGCCGCAGGTGTCCGTCATCAGTCCGGCGGCCGGCGATCGGTTCGTTTCGTCAGCCCACCTCCAGCTATCGGCCTCGGCTTCTGATCCCGATCCTCTCGGTTCCGTCGTATCGGTCGAGTGGTTCGCGGGCGATGCGAAAATCGGTGAAGGCGCGTTTACGTCGGCATCGTCTCCGCTGCCAGCCGGCAACTACCTCATCACCGCACGCGCGACCGACTCCAGTGGAGCGGTGACGGTCTCGGACGCGGTAGCGATCACCGTCGTCGACAATCAGCCGCCGCAGATCCAGATCGTCTCGCCCATCACTGCAACATTGCGCGCGCCGATGGCCATTGATGTTGTGGTCGAGGTTACCGATGACTTTGCTCTCGACGCCACCGGCGCCGAGCTTCTCGTTAATGGTGCTCCGGCGTCGTCGAAAACAGGCCCTTCAGGTTCATTGCCGAGACGGCGGGCACTTACGTCCTTACGGCGCGAGTGACTGACGAACACGGTTTGGTCGGCATCTCTCCGCCCGTCACGCTTACCGTACAGGAGCCGTGTGTTCCGGTATTCGCAGGACTCCAGTCGGTCGAGGCGACGGAATCGGCGCTCCGTCTCACGTGGAACGAAGCGACTGCAACTTGTACCGATCAGCCGCTCGTTTACAACGTCTACCGCTCGGCCGATCCGTCATTCATGCCGTCGTGGGACAGCCTCTGGTTCTGCAGCGAGCCTGCCGGCCATTGACGACGTCGACGCAGATCCGGACATCGTCTATTACTACATCGTCCGCGCACTGCAGTCGTTCGACCCGGTGCTGATGTGTTTCATTGAGCCCGAGGACGGTAATCTTGTCCGAGTTCGTGGCGTTCGCGGCGGATCCAATGGGGCCGCGATCAGAACGCTTACCGTAATGCCGCAGGTAGTCACCGGTGCGACAGCTGCGCAAGCGCTCGTCACATTGAGCGCGGCTGCCGGTGGAGGCGGCGCGCTGGTGACGCTCAGCAGCGATTCACCGGCGGTCACAGTGCCGGCATCCGTTCTGGTCGCCGAGGGCTCCACAACGGCGGCGTTCGACATTGCCACCACCGCAGTGGTCGGACCCGTCCAGGCGGTAATCGCGGCTACATATAACGGTACGGCTGCTTTTACGCTGACGGTCGCTCCACCAGACGTTGCTGCGCTCACACTTACACCCGAGAGCGTGCAAGGCAGCGACACGAGCGTGGCAACGGTCATTCTCAGTGGGCCGGCTCCGGAGCAGTCAATTCTGGTTTTCCTCGCAAGCTCGCATCCGTCGATTGCCGCTGTTCCCGCCACAGTCACGATCCCCGCTGGTTCGACCCAGGTAAGCGCTGGTATCTCCACGGTTGCTGTGGCCGAGGATACAAACGTCACCATTAGTGTCAGCCGCAATGGAGAAACGCGAAACGCTGCCCTGCTGGTCCGTGCGGCGAACGCGATAGTCATCACAGCGCTCAATGCGGACCACCCGTCACCGCAGCGTATCGGCACCTGGGTCCAATGGAC
>DASVRB010000420.1:0-3461 GCA_036388835.1 Thermoanaerobaculia bacterium
GCCAGCCGTCCTGCCGCACGGCGATGCGCGGGCACATCGCGGCGCATCCGCTGCGCTGGAAAAGGAAGAGTGATTGTTCGAGGTCCGAAAGCTCGCTGCGCGAGTTGTCGCGGATGTGCACGTCGGGATCGAGGATGCCGATGGTGGCGATGTCGGGCGGCAGGTGATGCAGCAGCTCTTTGAGCGCGCCCGGCTTCTTGCGATTGACCGCGCCGCGGATGCAGTGGATGCCGGCCTGCTGCAGGCGGAGGAAGGTGCGGTCGGTGGAGGCGTCGTCGATCACCCAGAGGTTGTCGCGATACGGCTCCATCGCTTCGAGAAAGGGGTCGAGCTCGTCCTCGAGATTGTGCACGGAGACGATGAGCGCCCACGGTTTGATGTGCAGCTTCATCTGGTGCGGCGTGAACGTGCCGACGTCGAGCGGGATGGAGGTACCGACGTCGCGCGCGGTGCGGCGGGCCACGGTGAGGCGGACCAGGATGTCGATGAGATCGAGGAAGACGATGACGCTGATGAGGAGGTAGGCGACGACTTCGAGGCCGGTCGATGGAATCGCGGGCGCGTTGCGCACGGCGCGATCGAGCAGAAAGAGGATGGCGAAAAGGCCGAGACCGACGAAGACGATCGTCCGCTTCATGGCCGCGGGTCCGTCCGTGCGAAGTATTCAGTCATCAGTTGCTGACGGCGTGGAGCATCGATGATGCCGAGCAGGGCCGCCCCCGGCGGCAGCGCGAGATCGGGGAGGACGATGGTGCCGGGCGAAATGGTCGCGCTGCTGCCGATGCGCGCGCCGTCGCCGAGGAGCGCGCCGAGGTAGGTGCGGGTCGTGGCGACCGCGCCGCTGCGCGTGCGGATCGAGATCGCTTTTCCTTTGCGGAGGTGCGTGTTGGCGGTGCCGATGAAGGCGGAAAGAAGCGCGCCGGCGCCGGCGATGCTGTCATTGAAAACGATGCTGTGGCCGAGCGCGGTGTCGGGTCCGAGCAGGAGCCCTCGGGTGACGTCGCAATGCGCGCCGATCAGACAGTCGTCGCCGACCACGACTTCGTCGCGCAGCAGACTGCCGGCGCGCACGATGCTGCGCGCGCCGAGGATCAGGCGGCAGCTCTTGTCGATGATCGCTCCCGCTTCGATCGCGCTGCCCGGACCCATGGAGATGATGCTGCCGCGGACGATGGCCGCGGTGTCGACCGTCCCTTCGAGCTGCCGCGGTGCGTCGGCGACGTACTGCTGCAGGCGCGGGTAGAAATTGTTGAGCGATTCGAGGTCGTGCGGCAGGAGCGCGCGGAGTGCGGCGTCGGTGACGCTCGGCCAGAGCGATTGCAGCGCGGTCTCGAGCTCCTGTTCCGCGGTCACGAGCGGCCTCCGCGTGCCTCGTGCTCGAGGACGCCGCTGTGGCAGGCGATCTTGCCGAGCAGCTCGTCGCGCATGGTGGCGAGATTCGATGCGAGCTGGTCGTGCACGTCGCGAAAGATGGTCATTCGGTCGCGATCTTCATCGGCCCAGTTGATCGGATGAAGACAGAGGTGGAGGCGCGGCGGGAACGTGCCGCGGTCGAACATCGACCAGCCGCTGTTGCGCCACGCGCGGCAGGAGTCGGAGACGTAGGTCGCGTCGCGGGTGAAGCGATCGTCGTATGCGTTGACGAAGCGGTGGTCCTGACCGCGAAAGGGATCGTCGCCGTTGAGCGCTGGCTGATGCATGGCCATCGAGACGACCGGCGCGCCGGCGAGCTCGCTCAGCAACGTTGCCTGCGCGCGCAGGATGCGCGGCCACTCGTCGCGTGCGAACGGGGTGAAGGTGTTGACGTCGTAGTGCAGCCCGACTTCGTGTCCGAGCGCGACCAGCGTCTTCGCGACATGCGCGTGCTCGGGGGCGAGGAGGTTGTAGTAGCTCGTCCCCGTCAGGAGAAAGTAGGTCGCGCGAATCCCGCGCTCCGCTTCCTGTTCCGCCATCCGCAACGCAGCGCGCGGGGAGTAGTCGACGTCGTGGCGGAGGATGCAGAAGGGCGCGTCGACGTCCTTGTCTTTGTGAAACTCGGCGAACGTGACGAGGCGATGAGTCTCCGAAATGCGCGCGAGCAGCAACCAGTAGGTGTCGTAGTCGAAGGAATCGCGCATCGGAACGGGAAGAGGATACGGCATCGTGCTTGTGGAGCGGCGGGCTTCAGCCCGCCGACTGTTGATTGTTCGGCGGGCTAAAGCCCGCCGCTCCACAAGACGTGACGCGCCTAAGCCCGGTGCAACACCGCCGCTCCGTATTGCACCTTCTTCCCCGCCTCGAGGCGCACGCGAGTCAGATCGACGCGGCCGGGCTCGAGGAGCATGACCACGCTCGAGCCCATGTGGAACGTGCCGAGGCGGTCGCCGGGGGCGATCGGGATGACGGGGTCGTAGTTGCGGGAGACGGTGTTCTTGGTGTTCGCGCTGTTGGAGATGAAGGAGTCGTAGACCACGGAGATCTTGCCGACGTTGGTGGCGCCGATCATCACGACAGCGACGAGGCCGAGCGCCGATTCGACGTACGTCACGACGCGCTCGTTGATGGAGAAAAGCTCGTCGATGTTGGCCAATGACCAGTCGTTGACGGGCCAGAGTTTGCCGGGGATGTGCACGCTCCGGACGATGGTCCCGCCGATGGGCGAGTGGACGTGGTGATAGTCCTGCGGCGAGAGGTACATGTTGAAGTACGTACCGCGCTCGAAGCGCCGCGCAAGCTCGTCGTCGCCCAGGAAACGGGCAACGGTGTAGGTCTTCCCTTTGATCTGCTCGAGGCGTCCGTTCTCGACGTTGCCGAAGTTGCGCAACACGCCGTCGACGGGACTGACGAAGTCGCTCTCGATGGGACGAAGGCCTTCGCGCAAATCGCGAATGAAGAAGTGGCCGATGGAGGGATATTCGTGCAGTGATTTGCCGGCCGCAGCGGTGTCGATCTGGTAGGCCCTGGCGAAGCGATGGACGAGCAGACGCGCGAGCGGCCGCGGCAAACGCGCATGCACGAGCCGCCCAACGGCGCGGCTCAGTCGATTCTTGGGAACGTATCGCAGATACCGGTACACATCGGCCTCCCTTGCAATCGCGATGCGTGGGCGCGTTGCATGCTAAGCGCTCGCTTCGCTCGCGGTTGTCGGTTGTCGGTTGTCAGTTGTCTGTGGGGTCGTCCCCTGGACGGTGTTCGACGCGGGCGACCACAGGTAATCTGGCGATGATGTAGGCGTCTGCGGCTGGCGTGGCGTGGCGTCCAGCGCGAGAACCCGCAGACAACCGACAACCGACAACCGACAACCGCGAGCGCAGCGAGCGCAAAGGAGACGACATGCCGGAGACTCGACACGCTCCAGCGCGACTCCTTGCAATCGCGATGCGCTGCATACTACGCACGATGTTTTCGTGTGGGCGACGAGGGGACCGACGAGGGGCCTCCGGCGGGCCGGCGGGGCCGGCAGCCCTGGTTGCCATAGGCCA